>JALYGX010000363.1 GCA_030776905.1 Cyanobacteriota bacterium
ATTGGGCGATCGCGCTGTCTATATCTGGGATTTTGTGGACGGCTATCAAGGCAACGCAAACGATGCAGGCTTTGGGCGTCGCAATCCCTTGCAAGCCTTAGAATTTGTAGAAAAACTGCCAGAAAGCGCAGCAGCAATCTTTATACTAAGGGACTTTCACCGATTCCTGGAAGATATCTCCGTTTCGCGTAAACTTAGAAATTTGTCGCGACGGCTAAAATCCCAGCCCAAAAATATTGCAATCGTAACGACGCAAGTTGCCGTCCCCACCGACCTAACAGAAGTCCTGACGGTTCTAGAATTTCCCTTACCCGCCGCTTCAGAAATCAAAGCGGAAATTACACGCTTGTTAGGCGCGACAGGTCACTCCCTGAGCGCTCAAGTTATAGATGAACTGGTGCGTTCCTGTCAAGGTCTTTCCCTGGAGCGGATTCGCCGCGTTCTGACGCGAGCGATCGCGTCTCACGGTGAAATCCAACCGGAAGACGTGGAACTGGTTCTGGAAGAAAAACGCCAATCGATTCGCCAGACGCAGATATTAGAGTTTTACCCAACAACAGAGAAAATCTCTGACATCGGCGGCTTAGACAACTTGAAAGACTGGCTACTGAGGCGGGGTGGTGCTTTTACAGAACGGGCTAGATCTTACGGATTGCCTCATCCCCGTGGCTTGCTACTGGTGGGAATTCAAGGAACGGGAAAATCTTTAACGGCAAAAGCGATCGCTCACCACTGGCATCTCCCCCTATTGCGCTTAGATGTTGGGCGACTGTTTGGCGGATTGGTGGGAGAATCCGAATCCCGTACCCGGCAAATGATTCAGCTAGCAGAAGCCCTCGCGCCCTGCATTCTCTGGATTGATGAGATTGACAAAGCCTTTTCGGGACTAGATTCTAAAGGAGATGCTGGCACGACCAGCCGTGTCTTTGGGACGTTTATCACCTGGCTAGCCGAAAAGCGATCGCCTGTCTTTGTCGTCGCCACCGCTAACAATATCCAGGCGCTACCCCCAGAAATGCTGCGTAAAGGTCGATTTGATGAAATCTTCTTTGTAGGACTGCCCAGCCAAGAGGAACGTCATGCCATTTTTGAGTTACATTTATCTCGACTGCGACCTCACAACTTAAAGAGTTATGATCTAGAGCGCTTGGCCTACGAAACTCCCGACTTTTCCGGAGCGGAAATTGAGCAGACTCTAATTGAAGCCATGCATATAGGCTTCAGTCAAAACCGAGACTTCACCACTGATGATATCTTGGAAGCTGCCAGCCAGATTATCCCCTTGGCTCGGACGGCGCAAGAGCAAATCCAGTTTCTACAAGACTGGGCAGCCGCCGGAAAAGCCCGTATGGCGTCTAGAGATAGCCGTTTTAGCAGTCGCATCCAGCGTCAACTTCAGTAAGTATGTTGTTCGTTGTGTGTTATTTTATTAAACTCTGTAAACTTCACAAAGCAGCGTTCTCCCTGGACGTAATGAAAATTACTCTCAGCACGGGCTAAGCCCCACAACACTCAACAGCACTTTCAAAATAGTCAAACAACCAGCAACCAACAACTAATATCTAACAACTAACAACTCCTATGAGTTTGTCTGGTATAGCTAAGTTTTTAATCGGTTTTATCCTCGGCGTTGCCCTGTTAGCCGGTAGCGCTGCCGTCGCTGCCTATTACTTCTGGACTCAGCTTTCTATTCTTCCTACCAAACCCGTTTTTCCTGAGGAGAAATCGAAAACATCGCCACCCGCCAAAAAAACGAGTTCTCCAACAGCGTCTCAGTCTGGGTCCAACAAGCAACCTACTTCTACTAAGTTGCCACCAAAGGAACTACCACCCGGAGCTTACAAAGTGCGTGTTAACTGGTCACAAGGGTTAATTCTCCGCGATGCGCCTGGACCCGAGGCAACCCGCATAGGTGGTGTTACTTTCAATCAGGAACTGATCGTTCTTAAAGAAAGTGACGATCAAAAATGGCAAAAGGTGCGCTTTGCGGAAAGCGACCAAGAAGGCTGGATCAAGGCAGGTAATACTGAGCGCGTTAATGAGTAAGATTCGTTCCTATCTACTGGTTTAGTAGGGGTAGAAGCAGAAGTAACTGAGCCGGTTATTCCTAAGCGGCTTGAGGACTCGATTTGAATAATAGACCGATAGACTAGGCGGGACTCTTCACATCTAAATTACAATCACTTATTGCTTTTATAGTGTTAAGAAAAGTAGCTAAATTTAAATCTTAGTTGCAAAATCTCAGGTAACTGAAAAGCCGCGAAGAATGGATGGTAGTTTGTATGAACTGTAGTTCGCACTCTTAACAATCTTACTTACAGTTCACAAACGATGTACAACAAAAATTCTGATAAAGACTGGCTGGGAGCAGCTGTTACAGCTGCATTAGGTGCAGGGATCGTCACATCTTTTGCCGTGAGTCAAGGTCAAAACCCGTTTGTGGCTTTGGCGATTACTGGTTTTTCTACAGCGATTGCCTTGTTGTGCAGTCAAATAGGATTGATTTAAATAACGTATCTTGACCCATCTTTAACAAAGTCACCACTTCCATAATTACCCATGCGGCAAAATTACTGTGAAATATGCCAGATGTATGGTATGAGTGGCTGATACAAGTGATGGGGACAAAATTTTAAAATTATGGAGACTCTTGCCTATCTTCATCTTGCTTTATCCTACGAGACTCCCACAGATATCAGCCTAGGTGAACGACGGCTAGACTGGCGAAAGTTTTCAAGTCACGCCTGGATGTATTTGCTGCCTGCGATTGTTGCAATGAGGGTCTTGGGAATGCCAAGTCAGGTATTGGCATTGGTTCAAGAAGGCGATCGCTCTCCAGAGGTCAGTGTCCTTCAGCAGCGTTTACAACAGCTAGGCTACTTTCAGGGAAATATCACTGGCTATTTTGGTGCGCTGACTAAGCAGGCAGTTATTCAATTCCAGCAAGCTAAGGGATTGATACCGGATGGCATTGTCGGTACAAACACTCAGGCATCTTTGGGCGAACAACCTAAGTCAAACCCACAGCCACTCAGAGAGGCTTCTACTAGTTCTTCTACTAGTATTTTGCAATTGGGCGATCGCGGTTCTCAAGTCAGTGTCCTTCAGGCACGTTTAGCACTAGCAGGGTTCTCTACTGGTGTCAAAGGCATCTTTGATGAAGCAACACAAGATGCTGTGAAGCGATTCCAACAAGCGAAAGGACTGACGGTTGATGGAGTTGTGGGTTCGCAAACTAGAGCCGCTCTGCCAACCGTTGGGGGTTCTAAGCTTTCGTCAGTACCAGAAAATGCTACCAATTTATCAGACATCAAGGCACTGCAAAAGCGTCTGCAACAACGGGGCTTTTATCGCGGCTCAATCGATGGTCTTTGGGGACCGAAAACTCAGGCAGCCCTTGAAGCTGCCCAGCGTGCCTATAGCGTTGGTGCTGATGACATAGCCAATGGCGGCTTTTGAGCAAAAAGAAATAACCGGCTTAAAAGCCGGTTACCTAAGCCGTGAACTTTAGTTGAGCGACAAAAACTTAATAGCTACTTAGCTCAGAGCTTCTAGATAATCCCGCACGCGATTGCGGCGCTTGGGTTGGCGCAACTTTTGCAGCGCTTTCGCTTCAATTTGACGAACCCGTTCGCGAGATAGCTCTAGAGCGCGACCAATTTCTGCTAATGAGTAAGGATGACCATCTCCCAACCCAAACCGCATCCGAATGACATCCCGTTCGCGGCTGGTCAGATCGGCTAGGAGTTGCTGCAAATCTCGTTGGAGAGCTTCTCGCATTAAAATCTCTTCGGGAGAAGTCTCTGCTGTTTCCAGCAAGTCACCCAGTTCGGTGTCTTTTTCCTTGCCTACTTTAATTTCTAAGGAAACAGAGCGAGGTACTCTTAGTAAGACTTCCCGCACTTGATCGGGAGTCATTTCTAGCTCTTTGCCAATATCCTCAATGGTTGCGGTGCGACCTTTTTCCTGGGAAATTTTCCGCTGGGCTTTCTTGATTTTGTTAAGCTTTTCAGTGATGTGAACGGGTAGGCGGATAGTACGGCTTTGAGTAGCGATCGCTCTAGTGATTCCCTGACGAATCCACCAGTAAGCGTAGGTGCTGAACCGATATCCTTTGGTGGGGTCAAATTTTTCAACCGCTCGCTCTAGTCCGAGAGTGCCTTCCTGAATTAGATCTAAAAGTTCCAATCCACGATTTTGATACTTTTTCGCTACCGACACCACTAGGCGCAGGTTAGCTTTGATCATGTGTTCCTTTGCCCGGATGCCCTGAGCTTGCATATGGTCTAACTCTTTGAGCGAAAGACCAGCTACTTCAGCCCAACGGCGTTTTCCAGCCGCCAAGCTTGGCTTCAGGTCAGCCACTTCGACCCCAGCACTAGCCGCCCACCGTTCTAAAGAGGGACGGTGACCCAACTGAGACGCCAAGCGATCGTGGGCATCAATTAGCTGAACAAAGCATTGAATTACTTTATCCGCTTCTGTGGCAAACTCGGTTCGCAAGTCCAACAGTCGCATATAGCGCTGAACTTTTTGGGCTTCCGAGACTTCCTCATCTCGCCTGAGTAAACGAACCCGACCGATTTCCTGAAGGTATAACCGAACCAGGTCCGTAGTGCGACGACTAGCCGTTTTGGAGAAGCCGGTCGGGTCTGTACCTTCGAGATCCGCGTCAACGAAATCATCTACCGATGTATCCAGATCTTCGTTGGTATCGTTCAGATCGAAGCTGTAGGCAGACGGTTCGTTGTCGAATTCTGTGTGGGCTAAGGAAGGAGTGGCTTGCATAATGATCTCTTAATTACGACCGGTGACAACACATGATGCTTGTGCGTCACGACTTATTACTTAGAGTTCCCACCCTTGATGACCAGAGAAACAGCGCTTATCTTTTTTTTTGTCAAGACCTGCCAGTGAGAACTGGTAGCCCTTGCTGGTGTCTACTGCTGACTTGTTGCTTCAGTCTCCACTGCGACATCAATGTCGGCATTGAGCCTACAATCTGTCTTTAGTAGGATGACTTGCTTCTCATCTAACAATAGTATAAGCGGTTACCTATTTTGGGAGAGTGACTTTAGTCAAAACCTGTATTAATCTTCATGACCAAGTGGGCAGATTCCTGAAGGATTGTCCAGATTTAAGAGGAAATTTGGAAAAAAAAGTTCCTCAAAGCTCCAATCACCTCATCATTCTGGCTTAGTGTCTCGCAGCATTAACGCTTCGACAGCCGCTTTGGGCGTAATTTCACCTTTGAGCAAGCGATGGACCTGATAGGTAATGGGTACTGAAACGCCTTGCCTGTTCGCTCGCTCAATTAGCACAGAAGTAGTGTTGACCCCTTCCGCTGTCCCCTCTAAGTGGGCGAGAATATCCGCTAAAGTCTTACCTTGAGCTAGCTGGTAACCTACTTGATAATTACGACTGAGGTTGCTGTTACAAGTGGCGAGTAGGTCTCCTAGTCCTGATAAACCATAGAAGGTTTCAGCTTTAGCGCCCCAATCCGTGCCAATCCTAATAATCTCGGCTAGTCCACGAGTGAGCAGAGCTGCCTTAGCATTCGTTCCTAGCTGTAAACCGTCACAAGTCCCAGCCGCGATCGCCATAACATTTTTCAGCGTACCCCCCAGTTCGACGCCGAGGGGGTCGGGATTGGTGTAGACCCGAAAATTTTGCGCAGAAAATGCCTGCTGTACTACCTTAGCTGCCGTAGCGTCGGTACTGGCAACAACAGTCGCCGCTGGTAATCCTTGTTTAATTTCTTTGGAGAGATTAGGACCAGAAAGAACAACCACCGGACTTGAAGGGAACGCGGCTTGCCAGATTTGTGAAGGCGTGCGGGTCGTTGTTGTGTCTAAGCCTTTTGTTGCTGTGATAAAAATTTTGTCACCAGAAACTGGCAAGGACTGTAACTGAGTCACCACAGAACTGACGCCAGACATGGATACTGCTGATAAGACAATAGTTGCCCGCTTGAAGACATCCTCTAAACTCTCCGGACTCTGGCGGGACCACAAACAGACTTCATGACCGTTCTGAGACGCTAGAACACTAAGGGCTGTCCCCCAAACACCAGATCCAATAATGGTGATGTTAGTCATAGTCATTGGTCATTGATCATTGGTCATTGGTCGAATAGGGGAGAGAGGCTTAGTAGGATTCTCTTATCTCCCTTTTCTCTACCTCCGGCTTGTTTCTGTTCGGGGGTAACGCTTCATCAATTCCCTGACTTGCTCCGCGTGATAGGAACTGCGAGTCAGGGGAGAGGAGACAACTTGTAGAAACCCCAAAGACTCACCCCAGTCTCTCCAAGCATCAAACTGAGCGGGAGTGACGAAGTTATCAACATTCAAGTGCTTTTGGGTCGGTTGGAGATATTGCCCGATGGTCAGGATATCGCAGTTGACCGATCGCAAATCCTGCATGACTTCTCTAATTTCAGCGTCAGTTTCTCCCAATCCCACCATTAACCCAGATTTCGTGTAAATCCAGGGGGCTAACTTGTGCGATCGCTTAAGTAATTCGAGCGATCGCTGATAATTTCCTTGAGGACGCACCCGTCGATACAGTCGGGGTACAGTTTCAGTATTGTGGTTAAGCACCTCTGGTTTTGCCTGAAGAATCGCGTCCAGAGCATCCCAGTTGCCGCACAAGTCAGGAATCAGCACCTCAATCGTCGTCTGAGGGGAAACAGTGCGGATGGCTTCGATACAGCTTCCGAACTGGGAAGCACCCCCATCCGGTAAATCGTCCCGGTTTACCGAAGTAATCACCACATGGTTTAAACCTAGACGGCCTACTGCCTCTGCCAAGCGTGTTGGTTCCGTGGCGTCAAGCGCTTTTGGC
>JALYGX010000364.1 GCA_030776905.1 Cyanobacteriota bacterium
TATTTATACTTTCCTGAAAAGTTGTTTATTCAATCGACGGCAAGTTATATTAGCATTTATCTATGTTACTTTCGTTGCTTTTCTCTTAAGACTTGCTGTCTGGATTATTTTTTATACTCAACTTCATGACGATGAATTATATCTAGTCAAATACTGGTATTCACCCCTAGTTATGAATTTTGATATATTTTTGTATGGTTTTTTAGTCAATGCGTGGCTTAAGTATAAAAATAAGAACCCTCACAAGCTAGTAATTGCAGCTCGTGAAAAAGCGTTTAGATTTCCCAGATTTTCTCCAAAAATTATTGCCGTTGCTCTAGTTTTATTGCTGTATTTATTCACAGCCTATCATTATTATTTTCAAGAATTACGAGGATTACCACGAGCTGTTACTGGTGTTAGGACATCTACAACCTTTTTCATTTTGAAGCCACTTACTGCACTGGTCACATCTTTCTTTATCTTTGCTTTCGAGTCCTCTGATTATCAGGATTTTCACAAAAATGAAAAATTATCATTTACCGCTATCTTGAGAAATCCTATAAGACTTCTAGAAGTTTTCGGAAATCTATCCTATGGAGTGTACATTTGGCATATGCCAATTATGGTAAAAATTATTCCTATTTTTACTTCAACTATTCCAATTGAAGCCTTCTATCAAAAATTGACAGCAACGTTATTTTTGTCAACTTTATTATCCGTTGTAACCTATTATTTAGTTGAGCTGCCAGCTACCCGATGGAAAATTTATCGACAGACTAGAACTGTAAACTGATTACCTCCGTCTTTTCTTTTTCGTGATAAATGGATAGATATTGCAGTTTTTTCTAGCCTCTGTATGTTCATAGCGTGTTAGAAAAAGTCGCTTGAATTTGTACTTTTTCTAACACGCCCTAAGATTTCAGCGGCAAAGAAATAAGCCTGCTGAAATTAATCCTAAACCTACCCAACGCCAAGGCGGAATTGGCTCTGAGAACAGCCATGCAGACGTAATCACGATTAAGACAAAGGCTCCGCTTTCAGCAATTGGATAAGCGACTCCCAGATCAAAACGGCGCAGCACCCAAAACCAGCTAAGAACCCCAGTCACGGCGGCTACTCCATACGCCCAGAAGTAGCCATTACTTAAAACTAGGTAGATGCCACTCCAAGGTTCCCGGATAATCCTTTGCACATCCAAACTATTAATCCACTGTTTCAGTACCAGTTGGGCAAAAACGCCCACAACTGTAGAGAAAGCTAGAATTAGCCAGTCAATGAGGGTGTTTTTCACAACGACTCCAGGCAAAGCATGAACCTTGATATCCTATGGCAAAAAGTGGTCGTCTGTTTCTGCCTTTCTAGCAATTACAAAGACAGAGGAACCAAACGGCAAAGACATAGATTGCGTAAGTTGAATTTCCCGGAGAATCAGCCAAGTTAGTGCCTGATTAGCAAAGCTAGGTAGCGGCTTGAGGTCAGAACGTGGAGTTTGTTTATTCGCCAACATCAATGATAGCGGTCGCCACAACGCCATAACAGGAAAAAGCGTTGTATTCCAATAAGTCATTCTCTCCACTACAAATCCCGCACGGGTAAGAAGCCTACTAAGTTTCTGCTTCGTGTATCGGCGTTCTTCATGCCCTGCTAAACTGTGTTCTCCCTTTAAAAAGTTAAAAGCCGCTAAATTCACAAATAACCGTTCTCCAGGCTTGAGTACGCGATGAAATTCGGCAAAGGCTTTACTATCGTCTACTCCTTCACTACACACGACATCTAGGGAAATAACCAGATCGAAAAACTCATTAGGGAAAGGAAGGCTTTCAACCGATGCTTCTTTGACGGTTCCAATATTACGCTGCTTTGTAAACTCTACGGCAGAGGCACTAAAATCAATACCAAGAAGCTCGACCTCAGGTAAGACTTGGTGCAGTTTCGCCATCATGCCGCCTGTTCCACAACCAGCATCCAACACCTTCAGTTCAGAGGAATTCTTCAGAGCTTTCAGGGCATTTTTTGTAACAAGAGTGTGGAGTCCAGTATACCACCAGTAGGTATCCTCGACTGAACGCATGGTGTCGTATTCATAAAGCTCCATAGATTAAGGTGCTACTCGACTTGACAACAATCTTTAATTGAACAATAATCTCACAAGTTCCTGACATGAACTACTAAGTCGCGATAGGTAAGCTACGTTTTTTGAGGTATACCTGCCTGAGTGGGTAAGCCTTTGTAACCTCGAAATCTACGTTTTATTTTTGAAGCATTCCTCAAGTTTAGAGATGTTAATCGTACTCCCAAGCTAGTAGAGACTTTGTAGGGTGGAGGTTCAGGGAATAAAAACAGACTTTTCTCTGTGAGGAGAAAGCTGCCATTTGATGGTGCAATTGTGATTTTAGTGGTCAAACGAAATGGATAGGATATGCTCGCTCAGTATAGTTATTCCGGTCTACAACAGTGGGGATACTATAGCTAGTCTGGTTGAACAGCTTGCCAATTTACCGATTGAAGGCGGGCATGAGTTGATTTTGGTTAATGATGGCAGTAAAGACAATACCGCAGAAGTTTGCGAAGCTCTTGTTCCTAACGCGACTTTTCCTGTGAGATTTATTAACCTGTCGCGCAATTTTGGCGAGCATAATGCAGTTATGGCAGGACTTCGGTATGCGCGTGGCGAGTACGTTATAACGATGGACGACGATCTGCAAAATCCACCGTCTGAAGTTGTCAAACTGTTCAAGTATGCTCGCGAACAAAAAAAAGATGTGATCTACACCTACTATAAGCAGAAACAACATTCTGCTTGGCGAAATTTCGGTAGCTGGTTAACCAATCAGGTGGCTGATATCTTACTGGATAAACCGAAAAACCTGTATCTTTGTAGCTTTAGGTGTATGAACTCTTTCCTCGTACAGCAGATTTGTCAGTACGAGGGTCCATTTCCTTACGTTGATGGTTTGATTCTTCAAGTGACGCAAAGTATTGGGCAGCTTGAAGTTGCTCATTCACCTCGTCAGCAGGGTCAAAGCAGCTACAATCTGCGCAAACTCGTGCGTTTGTGGCTCAATATGTTCTTAAACTTCTCCGTCATACCACTTCGCCTTAGTACGGCTGTTGGTTTTCTGTTTAGCGCTGTGGGATTTTTGGGGACGCTGTACGTTGTTGTTGACCATTTTATTGAAGGTGCACCTCTAGGATGGTCTTCATTGATGTTTACGCTTCTGCTCTTCTCTGGAGTTCAGTTGCTTATCCTAGGTATTGCTGGAGAATATATTGGACGGCTTTATCTTACGTCTAACAAACGTCCTCAGTTTGTTGTCCGGAATATTGTTACGCCCAAGCCGTCTGAAACTTATAACACCTTGGGTAGAGATGCCGCGCGATCGCCATTTCACCCCTTAAGCTAGAAAATCGAAATTCCTGATGCTGTGAGATATTGTGAAATTCTGCTTGACCTATCTGCATCATTATTAAGTGGCAATTACTCAGGGTGCGATCGCTAGAAGTAAATTGAGATGCGCTGGAGGATTACTCAAATTCAAGCATGACTCGCCGGAGGAAACTTTGGTCTAGGCGAAGACGAAAAAGTCAGCGTTAGTCATAGCCAGTCCAGTTGAGAACGTCGCGACTTGTACTTGGGCGATCGCACCCACTCCATCCGCATCAAAAAACAAAGCGCCCGAAGTAGAGTTGTAAATAAAGCGAGTGTTGGCATCCGTCGCCGCCGTCCCCAGGGTAAATTGTTCGGATGCGATCGCACCTCCCTTCACTAAGTCTGCGCCGAAGCCACTGGCAGATACAAAGTAAAGATCTTCGCCAACTTGGAAATCAGTAATCGTGTCTATGCCAGTTGTGCTGTACTTACGAAAGAAACGGTCAGCACCCGCACCCCCAGTAAGGGTATCATCACCAAGACCGCCAACCAAGAAGTCGTTGCCACCATTACCTAGGAGAATGTCATCTCCAGCCTTGCCATACGAAAGATTACTGCCATCATTCCCGGCAATGATGTTGTTGAGGTCGTTGCCCGCGCCATGAATATTATTTGTCCCTATTAGAGTCAGGTTCTCCTCAGTCTCTGGCAGAGTCGTGGTAACGTCAGACACTAATGGGTTAGTGTCCAATGCAAAGGCTGCGATGCGAGTCAAATTGCCAAAAAATTCCAACTGACCGAAATTGTTATCACTCACCAGAATTAGCGATCGGCTGCCATCAGGCAAAGTCGGGCCGAAGGTCATGCCTTCAAAATTGTCGCGGCTAAAGCCCATAACTGAGAAAGCGGGAGACAGCAAATCAGCAACCAACGTTTTCTGCACGTATGGGATGTTGGGTAAAGTTGCAATAGAATCAAAGCCACTAATATCTGTCTCTCCTGCCAAAGATACCTCATAGATCTTTAAACTAGGTACTATCAGGTCTACAGAGCGCTCCAAAACAAGGAGAGTGTCGTTATCCACAGCCAGTATTTCAGATACCCCATTAGCTGTGTCCGTCTTGTAGACATATTCGGCTCCTGGTGAGTTTGTCGTCAGGTCAAATTTTAAGATGCGGCTAACCGTGGCATCTTGGTTTGTGGGAGTAGAACCATCCTGTTCAAGCGCAGCTTCTGTTGCTGTAAACAAAAACTTTTCGTCAGGGGTAACTGTTAGACTTTCAAAGCCTTTGTTTTCACGAATACCAAATGTTGGGTCTGCTGACGCTACAAACTTTGCAGGAATAGGTTCGACTAAGTTTTGCTGCCCTGTTGCTAAGTTGAACCTATTAACAAATGGCTGGACACTGTTAGCGCCAGGAATTCCTTCTGAAGAGATAAACACATTGCCGCCGCTAGTAAGAGCAATACCCTCTGTATCCGAAACATTAGGGGCAAAGGGTATATTGTTGGTATCTTTCAGGGTTGTCACACCTGTAAAACTTACCGCTCCTGGAGGATTTGAACTCACACCCCTCACATCAATTGTCAGTGTATAGAAGCGGACAGAACCATTACCATTGTTGCGGCTATCGGAGATAGCGTAGTAAAGGTCATTAGCGGCATCGTAGGTAATGCCGGACAACCCACCTACTGTAGTTCCTGCCAAAGTTTTGGATGAGTTAAATGTTGATTGTCCGAGGAAAGTAAGAGTTGGCATGACGAAGTTTTTTTGTAAATATCTAGAATTAACTAAGAGATATATGATGGCTATAGAAGGCTTTTAATCCCTTAAAGTGGACTTGCTCTCTTCTCCGTAGGCTTGAGTCTGCTATGCATAGGCTAGCGACTGACTACTACTTCAAGTTTTTTCTTTTTTAGAAATTTAGGCAACATTTTCTGTAAAATTCACACAGTTTTTACAGAAAATGTCCTCAAAATAAAGTTTTGATAAACTCAGCCAATGATTTACATCGAAAGTTTTTCTAAAAATTACTTTTGCCAGAAGTAGGCGAAGCAACAGGTAGCAACACTTTAAAATTGGCACCTTCGCCCAAGCTACTAGTGACCGCAATTGAACCGCCGCAGCGTATTAATAACTTCTGCACAATGGTCAAGCCCAAACCTGCACCAGTATTTTCAGCCGTCGTTGGTCGTCCTCGATAAAAACTGTCAAAAATTTTGGAGAGTTCACTAGTAGCAATGCCAATGCCAGTATCGCTGACTGCTAGTTGAACATATTCGCCCTGAAGCGTTACCTTTACCCTAACCTGACCCCCCGTAGGAGTAAACTTGAGACTGTTGTGCAACAGATTGATCACAATTTGCCGCAGCCAGCTTTCTAAGCAGGAAACCGATGGAAGACCAACAGGAACCGTGTAACCAAGTTGGATACCCTTCTCTTGAGCCAGTGGCTGATAAGTGCTGACGACGCCAGGAACAATGTCTACTAGCTGCACCGATCGCATTACAGTAGGTTGGGGGTCACTCTCTAGCTGTACTAGCTCCAGCAATCCCGTAATCAAGGAATTTTGGCGATCGCATTCTGTATTCAGTAGCTGCATATAACGTTGACGCTGTATTGGCTTGAGTTGCGCTGAATCCAAAAGCTTTAAAGCCGTTTTCATATTCGTTAAAGGCGTCCGTAGTTCCTGAGCAGCTCGCTTGAGAAGTTCCTCCTGATGGCGCAGGTTATCTGTAGTAGCTGACTGAAAAAGTGCCTCGGTTCGCTGTAGTTGCTTGATTAATAGCTGACTCAGCAATGTCTTCTCGTCAGAAGCTGAACTTAAGGAAAATAGAGTTTCCCATTTCTCTAGTAACTCCTTGGATGTAGTATTCGCTTCAGTGATTACTCCTCTGATACCCTCCAAAACCTGCTGAATTACCTGTCGCTCAAAGGTACAAAGCGCTAGTAATGGCTGACTTTGGCTCAGGACTGCTGGTTCAGGCTGGTAAGCCACAATTAAACTACTAAATTGCTTGCACAGGATTAACAGAAAGTACTCTTGTTTCAGGATGCTACCTGCTGCTAGCTGCACGGGGACAAATTGAGAATCGTCATTGACATCAGTTTCCTCTCCCAACTCATCCCCTAAGCAGCCACACAGATAAATTGTCTGTGGCACACCACTCTGCTGCTGATATCGCTTTAATTGTGCCTGCCACCCCTGTATAGGTGGTAGTTTGACCCATACCGTTGCTGGAATTTTCTCCTCAATCAGAACATCAATCAGTGCCTCCACCAAGGATTTGAGGGTGGTAGAACTAATTGTGAGAGGCTCAGGAGAGGCAAGAGCATCCAGCGCCAGTTGGTATAGTGACAAATCCGAAGTAGATGGCAGGTGCATAGCTGTTAGTCATTAGTCATCACTAGGCTAATCGCTCTTGGAGAGCATCTCGTGCTTGTTCTCGGTCGTCAAAGTGGATTTTTTCAGTACCCAGAATTTGGTAATCTTCGTGACCTTTACCAGCAATTAAAACACCGTCTCCAGGTTGTGCTTGTAAGATAGCGGTGCGAATGGCGATCGCGCGATCGCCAATTACAATCGGTTCCACTGATGAGGGAATGCCTTCTACAACGTCTTGTAAGATGCGTTCTGGGTCTTCCGTGCGGGGGTTATCGGAAGTTACCACGGCAATATCCGCTAGTTCAGCGGCGATTTTACCCATTTTGGGGCGCTTTGTGCGATCGCGATCGCCACCACAACCAAACACGCAAATCATTTTACCGGGAATAAAGGGTCGCGCTGCCTTGAGTAAATTCTCTAAACTATCCGGCGTGTGAGCATAATCGACAATGACGCTGATATCCTGTTCCGACTTGATTTGCACTCGTTCCATCCGTCCCGGAACTCCCGCAAAGTCAGGCAATGCTTTCACGACCAACTCTAAATCTAAGCCCAGATGTAAAACGGCACCAACCGCTGCCAGCATATTGGACAAATTGTATTGACCCACCAACGGCAAACGGAAGGGAACCTCACCTACAGGGGTGTGCAGCCTTCCACTGACTCCGGTGGGTTCGTAATTCAGGTCACTCGTCCATAAGTCAGCCGACTCTTGTTGTACGCTGTAACTCCAGACGCGATCGCTAGGCAGTTTCCCAATTAATTGCCGTCCATAGGGGTCATCGGCATTAATCACCGCCCGTCCTTGGAGATAATCGTGATTAAACAGAAGTGCTTTCGCGGCGAAGTAATCATCCATGTCGCGGTGGAAGTCCAAATGGTCTTGGGTGAGATTCGTAAATACTGCCACCTCAAACGGACAACCCATCACCCGACCTTGTGCCAAGGCGTGAGAACTCACTTCCATTACGCCTAACTGGCAACCTGCTGCCACGGCGGCGGCTAATTGTTGTTGCAGTTCCACCGCAAACGGTGTGGTATATGCGGCTGTTTGCTGAAAACCAGGCCAACGGGTATAAAGTGTACCAAAAAGCGCCGTGGGTTGCTGGGCATGAGTCAGAAGATACTCAATCAGATGGGTGGTGGTGGTTTTACCGTTTGTCCCAGTGACCCCAACTAGTTTGAGTTGCTGTGCTGGGTAGCCGTAGAACGCGACGGCTACTTGGGCGCAGGCGGCGGTCATATCCTCTGCTGTAATTAAACAGGGACTTTGCCCCTGTTCTCCCTGAGAAACGGGGGGGTCTTTGGCGGCAGCTTGGGGAGAAATGAGGGCGGCGATGGCACCCGATGCGATCGCACTTTGCCAAAACTCTCCACCATCTACCCGCGTTCCCGGCATCCCGATAAATAAATCTCCTAGCTGGCAAGCGTGGGAATTTGTACAAATTCCCTTCACTTGTGCCTCCAATGCCGGATGGCTTGGCATTTGCACGTTTAGGTTAGAAATCGTTGCCAATAACTCGCGTAGCTTCATCATCTCCTCACATATAAAGGGACTAGGGGCTAGGGGCTAAAAGCATTTTCCCCTACTTTCCTGCAATGCTTAAGTGTCTGCGCCTATTTTTGCTTATCTACTGGCAAATATTTCTGTAACATTCGCTCCAATTGCTGTATGCTCGTGCGCGGAGAAGGACGTGGCAGTGGTTCTTCAGTACCAGCGATGTCTCTACACAGTACAGGCACCTCATACTGATAGGCTTGGAACCAATCTTCGCGACTGGTAATGTCACGTACCTCTAATTCCAACTTCATCCCTTGAATCTGTTCTAGTTTTTCTTGCAGTCCTTCACACAGATGACAACCTGGCTTACTATAAAGAATTAATCGCATTGATTATCTCCCAATTTCTTTCTTCGGTGCAGAAAGCTCTTGATCTCTAATGTCGTATTTGGGCATTAATCCTTATTTTAAAATTTGTTTTAACTGAAATTCATCCAAAGTTCAATTAACCTTTATAAAAGCTTTAATCACCTAATAGTATCCTAATTAGTTTAAGCCAATTTTTTACAGCTTATCTACGATTATCCGATCTAATTATGTATCTTTAAGGGTTAAAATTGATCGTGTTTAAGCTCTTGCAAGTACCAAACAAGAAAGATACGATGACCCAATCGACACAAGTGCCGGTTCAACCTCCCAGCTTTGACTTAGATGAACTGAATCAACGCTATAACACAGCCCATCCTAGAGAAATTCTGGCGTGGTGCGTTGAGAATATCCCAACAGGGCTGGTGCAAACCAGCGCCTTTAACGTGGATGATTTAGTAATTACAGATATTCTCTACCGTGACCTCAAGCCAGCGATACCCGTGCCCGTAATCTTTCTGGACACGTTGTACCATTTCCCCCAAACTCTGGAACTGGTTGCCAAAGCTGTAGATGTTTACAACCTGGATCTCAAAACGTATAAGATTCCAGATATTGATTCTCGTGAAGCCTTTGCGGCTCAATACGGTGATGCCCTTTGGGATAAAGATATTCAACAATTCCATCACCTAACAAAGATTGAACCGCTGCTACGGGGTCTGGCAGAACTGAATACAGTTGCCTGGATTACGGGTCGCCGTCGTGACCAAGCTGTAACTCGTGCTGATATGCCGATATTTGAAATTGATAGCAACGGGCGATTGAAGCTTAATCCCATCGCCAGTTGGACACGCAAAGAAACCTGGGCTTATGTCCAGGAACATGGGGTCATTTACAATCCGCTACACGATCAAGGCTACCCCAGTATTGGCGATGAACCCATTACAACACAAGTAGCAGAAGGTGAAGATGAACGTGCTGGTCGCTGGCGTGGCACTGGTAAAACTGAGTGCGGCATCCACATTTAAAACATTGCTGTAGTTATTACCTACGCTTGTTTCGGTTTCTGCTAGGGCAGACAAAGCTCTGCCCTAAATCCCTTCCTTTCTGGGAGTGTAGTAGCTACCTCAACCGCCATGTATCCGAGAAATTACACATGGCGATTGGTATCAGGATTTATTTACTGAGAAAGCCCTGAATTTGTTTTAGGGCAGCCGCACCGATATTGAATGCTGCCCAGCCTGCTGCCAAAAGCAGAGGAGACACAACTACTGCTATGCGCCAATCAATGTCCATGTTTTTATTGACCTCACTCAACAATTGAAGTTTTTTGAACGTTTCTCATTTTTCTATTTTTAGGCAAAT
>JALYGX010000365.1 GCA_030776905.1 Cyanobacteriota bacterium
GCCCGTGAGGGATAAACGTTCTTGAAGTAAAAAGGTGTTTTAAGACCTCCAGCATCAAATCAGTCCTTTATCTTCAACTGCCATTCCTCTCCTGTTATATCCGCTTCGCTTTCACGAAAGAGGAATGGCTCCTCAGGCTGCCTGCGCCTACCAGTTGGCTGATTCTAAACTAGCTCGACACCTATTTGATGACACACCCTAAGCCGGAACTTGAATTTTTTGGCTTCCTGCAAGACCGAAGGCTTTGTGGATGGCTTGCAAAGCGGTAACACCATGCTCTTGGGCAACTACGCAGCTAATTTTAATTTCTGAGGTGGTAATCATTTGAATGTTTATTTGGTGTTGAGCTAGGGCTTCAAACATTCGAGCGGCGATACCCGGTTGTCCTACCATTCCTGCACCAACAATGCTGACTTTTGCAATGTCTGAATCGAGGAGAACTTCACCCCAACCGAGAACTGAGGCGGCGGCTCGGAGTGCTATCTGGGCAGTGTCCGCGTCTGCTTGTGATACGGTGAAGGCGATATCGCGTGTGGGAATGCCATCAATCACGCGACAGCGTTGGGACTGGATAATCATATCGACGCTGATATTTTGTTCTGCCAACAGTCCGAACAACTGAGCTGCCATACCAGGGTGATCGGGGACATGACGAATTGCTAGACGGGCTTGGTTGAGATCGAGAGCGACGCCTCTTACAGGGGATTGGGAATTGGAGATTAATGTATCGGCACTTTTTGGGAGTTGGACAGGGGAACTGTTGATATTGAAGGTTTGACACAAAGCCGCGATCGCTTTATCGCAATCTTGAGCATCAATCACGCAACTGACTTTTACCTCAGAGGTGGAAATCATCTGAAGGTTGACACCCGCACCGGACAAGGTTTTGAACATCTGTGCGGCAATGCCAGGACGACCGATCATCCCCGCCCCGGCAATCGAAACTTTCGCGATACCTTGGGCAACCATCACCTCAGCTTCTTGAGGATTTGCCGCTTGTTGGGTGCGGAGTGCTGGTGCGATGGCTTCTGCCACAGCTTCCGCTCGATTGAGAATGCCTTTGATTACAGTAAAGGCGATATCATTCGTGTTGCTCTCGTGAATCGACTGGATAATCAAATCTACATCCAAGTCTTGACAAGCAATCTCACCAAATAATCGCGCTGCCACACCAGGGCGATCGGGTACTCGCAAAAGCGCTACTTTTGCCTGATCTGTATCAAATTCCACAGCATCGACGGGTCGAGCAATTTCCAAACCGTCTAAGGAACGCGGTTGAGGCATGGGAGAAATAACCCGCGTACCGGGGTCATCCGTCCAACTCGATAGCACGACCAAAGGAACGCCGTAATTCCGAGCAATTTCCACGGCGCGGGGATGCAGTACCTTTGCCCCCAAGCTGGCTAATTCCAGCATTTCATCGGATGTAATTTCATCCATCAACTGGGCATCTGGAACAAGACGGGGGTCAGCCGTCAAAATCCCCGGCACATCGGTATAAATCTCACACCGATCCGCCCCTAGGGACGCCGCCAGTGCCACGGCTGACGTATCCGAACCACCGCGACCAAGTGTGGTAATTTCCAATTCACCTGTACTACTGATGCCTTGAAACCCGGCAACCACAACGACTTTGCCTTCCTTCAAATGGCGAGCAAGCCGCTCAGTTTGGATGTTGAGAATCCGGGCGCGGCTGTGATGGGCTTCTGTGACAATACCTACTTGAGCGCCTGTCAGGGAAATTGCTGGTTGCCCCAATTCCTGCAATGCCATACACAGCAAAGCAATTGAGACTTGCTCGCCTGTAGAGAGCAACATATCCATTTCCCGGCGATCGGGGTTAGTGGAAATAGCATTGGCTAGTTTCACCAAAGTATCGGTAGTCTTTCCCATCGCAGAAACGACGACAACCAGAGAATTGCCCGTGGTTGCTGTTTTCATGATGCGCTGGGCAACCGCTTGAATGCGTTCAACTGACCCAACTGAGGTACCACCGTATTTCTGGACAACTAGCGACATAATGTTTTTCCCATCACCCTTGCTCGTGACGCCTTGAACAGTTGAGGAGTCAAATCACTCTACAGACGCCATGAGACATTGAACATCAATTAACGTTAATAAACTTATCAGACCCAGTGGGGTCAAGAGCGATTGACTTTACATTCTGTTGGCTATTGGTTGCACACCGTATCTGCCTGCGGTGGTGCTTTGGGAAAACTACCCTTGGCTTTAGCGCTAGGATTCTGGAACTGCTCACCCTGACCTGAGTGTGCCTATCACTCTCGTCTGAGGAGGCTTCCCCACTCAACACTTTATACCAGTCGCGAAACTCCAGTGCTGGAGTACAGCCATGCTTACCCTAGGACAAGTTCCGTGAAATTACGGATTTAGTTCTAACAGTTGCCCTGCTAATTAATCAGGTTACCTTTTGTAAGCTTTCTAGCTCATCTTTTTATCTCTTATAAACTGAAAAACTAAACTCCGATGTTCCTTTACAAAACCTTTAAAGGAAGACTACCTTGGTAAAGTGTTAAACAACCCCTACCTGAAGGCTGAAATTTCTCCACATATCTATTAGGATAAAAGTATTGGGTTAAGCGGTGCTTCCATCCAGCAGTAATGCTTCTAGCGAAAACTATACTTTCAGAAAGGAATTTTAGGAGTAAAAATGCACTCGGAGCTTCCCACAATTTTAAGGCAATTAGATCTACCCATAATTTTTCTCAGCCTTTTAATTTTTGGTATTTTGGAAGTCTTATTTCCCTATTTTTCCTTTAAGCAGCGCTGGAGCCGCAGAATTACCATAAATTTTGCTTTGGGAATTACGAATGCTGGGATTACCCGTATCGCCCTAGCCGGTCTTTATACATGGGCTTTTACAACGAGCAATACACCCGCGTTATTTCGCTTTTTATCCCCAGTCTCGGCAGGAGTCTTATCCTTTCTCTTACTAGATATTTATCGCTACGGCTGGCATGTAATGATGCATCTGTGGCCGATAGGCTGGAAATTTCATCGCGTACATCATTGTGAACTAACAATGAACATTTCAACAGCCTATCGGTTTCACGCTATTGAGGTATTAGCCTCCAATTTCCCGATTGTATTTTTAGTTTGGCTGTTTGACATTGACCTGATTCCTTTCTTAATTTACGGTTCGTTATTTGCGGCTGTTGAGGCTTTTCAACATAGCAACTGGGCACTTTCTCCCAAAGTTGACAAGTTTCTCAGGTATTTCATCGTTACACCCGAGCATCATCGCGTCCATCACTCTCAAATTGTGAGAGAGACTGACTCAAACTATGGAAGTCTGCTGACTATCTGGGATCGATTGTTTGGGACTTTTTGCTATGTCCGGGATACGAAGAAAATTAATATTGGTTTAGAAGAAGCACCTAAACCACTCAAATTTACAGACTTATTAACTCTTCCGTTCCGAGGTTTTCGCGTTTCCTGATACAGTGCCTGTGGAAGTCTGCGCTATTCGAGCTAAATGGGAAGCCTGAGAGTTTAGAAAAAGTATAGGGACACAAAATCTCTGTGTCCCTGTAAGAGTCGATAGGTACAAATCAAGCCCAAGGATTTTGTTAAATCACTGAGAAGTTTGAGATCGCATCTTATTAAATCCAGTTCGATGGATGAACAGAAAACTTCTTCACTTGAGCAATAGGATGGAGAATTAGTTCTTCACTATTCCCTAGTCGCCCTAAATTTCTCCAGTAAGGTTAACTGGCTCATGGCTGAACTTCATCAACTCATACAAATCGGAAGCGTACAAATCTTCTTGACTTGGCTCGTCAGTTTGGCTCGTTGCCACAATTGGATCGCCGTAAGCTTTAGCTCTACCAATCAGTAAAAGTTTTTTGCCTGCACACTCTCCAATTAACTTGTACTTGTTGTCAGGTAAAAAATCTACATAGTTGAAGAAAGTACGATTTTTAATTGGCATTGTTCCTCCTAGTTTTCTGGAACGAAAAGAGTAATTTCGATTCTTTCGTTGTGCGCATCGCACCTATAGCCTGTCTGTTCTTGGATGAGTCGGTAATGCAGAACCTGACCCTAGCCGGAGTGTTTCATTAAGCATTTGAGCACAGAAGATATTCATGTGTACCAATAGGCTTCTCACTCTCACTTAGAGTAGTCCCGGCAATAGTGCTTCAGTTTTTTTTGCAATAAAAATTCCTGGTTTTTCAGTCATCATCCTAAACTCCGTATACTTGTGGCGGTTGGCAAGGTGGACCAAATAATGGATAGCTGGAACAGTTTATGTTTACAGCAATATCCGTAACGGAGACCCTCAGGACAATGGCTTCTATCAAGCTGATGTCAAAGGTACTCCTTCCATTGCCGACGGAGTTAGCTGACGGGCTCAGACTGGAAGGTGTCTGTCTCAGGTCGAGTGAGATTCGCCCCAATATTGGTTCCTCCGTTTTCCTCCAAGTCTTGACTTTGTCTTAAGGTCAATAGCTGGAGAAAATTAGGCTGCCCACTTTATGAGCAAGTATGCTACTTGCTACGGGAGCAATCGTCTATCAAAAGTAATGTTTCTTCAGAATTACTAACCCTCGAAGGATATCTTCTACTACTTCACTTTATTGGCGATACAGATGAAACTGTCTGAGAATGGGGCATTGGACTGACTATTCCCCATTCCCAAAAACGAGGGTTAATTTGTATTAACCATTTGATGAATTAGTATTAATCTCTCCTAAATTAACGGCTTGTACCTCTAGGAATGTTGTACTGATTTTTACATTTTTTAAAAATTTGGGTCACTGGTAATTCACCAGTGACCCATTGCTCTAGAACTTGATTATTGTTGCAAAACAGCTACTAACTAGGCTTGTGTTAGCTAATCAAGGAGTGTAGCCGCTAGGGTGCGCTGACGAGCAGCTCTGCAAGAGCACACCCGCCAAGCCAGCTCCAGTTGGGAGGCACAGGCTCGCTTGGGAGATAGTGTGCCCAAACTTTGCCACTGTCACTTTGGTAGATAATCGTAATTTCTGCGATCGCTTTATTGCCCCAAGGAGCGGTAAGCTGAATCTTATCTCCAGGTTGGAAAACCTCTCCGGTGGCATTAGTCGCGCTCTGGAGTGTCTTTAGGGGCTTAACTTCAGCTCGTTGTGGTTTTTTGTCAAACTGACGGCGTTCGACAGGGGCTTCTTCTACGGGTACGGGTGGCGGTTCCT
>JALYGX010000366.1 GCA_030776905.1 Cyanobacteriota bacterium
CCAAAACCGCCAGTGCGTAAGCATTCCCGCCGATTGGAGCTTACCCAAATTTTCCCTAGCTACACTCGTCCAGACAACCACCGTCATCTGCAACACCACACGCATCCAGACAGGCGAGATAGTCGGAATAGAATACCTCAAACCCGATAGTGACCAGGTCAGGTGGCTTCGTCTCAAACCCGGCTGGAGTTACATCATCAAAGTTGACCCAGACGATCCAAGGTATCGAGAGGAGCAAACCCTCTACGTAGACGAATCAAACATCAGCTCGCTGACAACAGCCGCTTAATACACCCGTTTTACGCTCCTGCTTTCCAGTAGGGGCTAATGAGTTTGAGGGTCAATCCGAAGAAGACCCCTCCCCCTACCCCTCCCCGGAACGGAGAGGGGAGTAAGACTTCCCCAACCCTCCCATCCGCAGGGAGAGGAGGAATCAATCTTGCTCCCCCTTCCAGCTAAAAAAGTTTTTCCTTTTCCCTCCCCTTGTAGGGGAGGGTTAGGGAGAGGTCGGAACCCTGCTGGAGGGTTAGGTCTCTTCGACTCCCTCCCATCTAGCAATCCAGGAGAAACCATGACAATTTGGACTAAAAAACACACAACATTCAGCGTGCAGAACCGACTCACCCCCACCGCCAGAGAACTGTGGCAGTGGCTCCTCGACGAGATGCCAGAAGGAAGTAATGAAATCATCGACCTTCGGGACTTCAACAAATGGGTCGAGAAAACACGGGGGACACCCCACGACCCCAAAACCGTCAAAAGTGCAGCCAAACAGCTTTTAGACGCTGGAGTCGTCATCCATACCAAAAGCTACACCGCTTACGTCTGGCGCTGGACGCTGAAATCCATCAATTTGCTACTGCCCCCCATCTCTCGCCCTACGAAGAAAAAATCGGCTTTGCCGCCACAAATTCCCGATTTAGACCCCTCAAACGAGGAATCACCCGAAACGGGTATTAACAGCAGCAGGAATTTAGATCTACCTGCCGGGAATGCTGATGAGATACTCGCTGAATGTGAAGCCGCAGGGATTCCGTTTGTCAAAGCCGAACGACCGAGGGTACTTGGTTTTCCCTTACATCAGGTGAAAATGGCTCTAGCCTATTTCCGGTATCGCTATCCTGATGAAGAATCTAGGCAAGAACTCCGCAGCTTTCAAGGAACGTTAATCTACTTCCTGCGGAAAAAATGCTGGAACTTGAATCAAAACTTTCTGGGAAATCTTTGTGCCTATCAATTAGTCCCTGACTGGGTATTCAACCTTTGCCTTTCTGACCAAACACTGACGGGGGTGGTATGACGGCAAGGGACACCACCATAGGTTTATCCTGAAGCCAGTTAAAAATGCGATCAGCGCTAGTTATTGTCGGGCGTTGCCCGCCCGCTACGCGGCGCAGAGCCGCTCAGAAGAGAGCAACAGCACAACGCGATCGCTTGTCGTCTAAGCTTGGGGAGTATTCGAGTCCCGACGTTGGCGATAAGGCATCTTTAGCCGCGCCACCGCTTGCTGTTTTGCGGCTTCCCCCCGCATATCATATTTAGCGGTAGTGGCTGGATCGGAATGCCCCGCTAGCCGAGAAACCGTAATCACATCCGCGCCAGACTCCAACAAATCGGAGATAAAAGTGCGGCGAAAATCGTGAGGCGAGAACGGGTCTACGTTACCTTGCAGCCCTCTTTTTTGGAGGACGAACATCACCGCCTGGTCAGTTAAACGCCTTCTGGCAATCTGACCCGCTTTATCGACAGGATACAACAGCGGTCCCGGCTCATCCCCTCGGATTGCCAGCCAATCTGATAATGCGGCGAGTGCCCCCGTAGGCAGATAAGCCATGCGGTCTCTCAGCCCTTTGCCGCGACGTACCTTCAGCCCCCCCGTTTTGGGGTCAAAGTCTGAAAAATCCAGAGCAACCACCTCAGAGCGGCGCAGACCCGCCATCAGGATAGAAATCATTGCTACATCCCGCAGGCCAGTGAGGTTTGGGTCATTCAGACAAGCCTCGATGAGGGCAACAACCTCCTGTTCGCTCAAAGCGCGACCGTGCAACAACGGCGTGTGTTGAATGCCTTTGATATCCACCGCACTGTCGTAGTCTTCAGGGTCGATTTGCTTTAAGCGCCGTGCTTCCTTGAGTACGCGGCGTAAAGCCGCCAACATACGATTGGCAGTCGTTGGGGCATACTTATCCATGAAGGCAGCGCGAATAGCCGCCGTGTGTTGGTAGCGTAGCTTTGACCAGTCTAGGGTCATCGCATCGCAAGCTCCATTCGTTAATAATTGTGCGATCGTGTTGAGTGCGTGTCGCATCGTGCGCCGCGACTTGGGAGCTAGTCCAGACAGGTAAACGGCGGCGGGGTGAAGAGTCAGGGGCAACGGTGTAGAGAGCGCCAACGGGTCGGAATTGTCGCCGTCAGGTTCTGACGCGCCTCGCACCGAGGAAAGCCTCGCGTCCCTCATGATTGGATTGGATAAACATTCTTTTTCATAATAGATGCCTCACGCGCGATCGCGTGCCAGCTTATTCTGACTGTACACGAAATTTGAGAATGTCACCTAACGGCTGGGGGTAAAGCCTGTTGGGGCTGAACTAACTGATCTGGGTTGAGCAAAAATAGAGGCGGTGCATCTGACCCAAGAACAATCAGGGCACTGACACATCGAATAGTCCCATAAGAAATATAGTCCGCCGTTAGGGGGGTAAAGGCGGACTCCGGCACGCGCTGCAAAGCAGGCGGATCGGATAGCGGTAGCCCCACAATTTTTCGTGACGAACTCTGTACGATTAGCAGGTAGCGCTCCACAGCCGTTTCAGAACGCGGGAGTAATTCTGACTCTTCGGATGCAGGCCTTAATGCCTCCTCGCTCCCGGCTTCTCTAAAGATTCGCCGTCCTACGTCCATGACCAGTAATTCTTGCTCTTGATAAAGCGTCAGGCGCACCCCAGTTCCCTGCGGTGCCCCATAAACGTTGCCCATCGGAATAACTTTTTGGACGGCTCGAATCGGCAGGGCAAACCCTTCATTCCTCAGGCGAAAAACAATCAGTTGTTGGGTTGCCTCGGCTTTACGAGCGGCGGAGCGTCGGGAGCTAAGAGGAGAAAAAATAGCCATAATTGTCTCGAATTCCCGCGAGCGGTTTGGGGAAGTAGGTCAGGGGAGGCAGGGGAGGCTGTGTAAGCTGTGTAAGAGAAACTGCTATCTTTGACCGCAACTTGGTATCATCCCACGCCTAACGGCAGCGGGCTTTCTGTGCGATTTTCTGTAATTAATTGCCTCAGGGTTTTCAGTAACTCCCGCTCGTTGTAGGGCTTAGAAAAATAGGCGGCTGCGCCCAACGTCATCGCCAGTTGGCGATGCTTATCCCCACTGCGACTGGTGAGCATCGCAATCGGTAAGTTGCTGAAGGCTGGGTCGGATTTGATGCGAGCCAAAAAGCCATAACCATCAAGGCGAGGCATTTCAATGTCACAGATGACCGCTACAACCTGCAAGCCACCAAGCAGTTTTTCAACGGCATCTTGACCATCTTTGGCCTGTTCCACCAAATACCCAGCTTTTTCTAAGCCCAAGGCTAAAAAGCGGCGGACATTAATCGAGTCATCCACAACAAGTATGGTGTCTTTTTGGCTGGGAGGTACCGCCCGTGGTGGGTTGTCCGGATAGCCGACGGACTCGACGACCATCATGTCAGAGGATGGCTCCAAGGCGTTATTACTAACGCCCGTAGGGGTGCGAGGGGCGCTTTGCGCACCGCCGAAGGCATCGCTCGTGCCCGAATAGTCGCGCGGAGTAGTAGAGACGCGATTAATCGAGGCAGTCGCCTCAGACAATCGGGACGCATCACTACTGGCAATCCAGCGCAGCAGCTCGGAAGCATCGACCAGTGGAACGACTTTACCATCGCCGAGAATCGTACAGGAAGCAAAGCCAGGAGGCATACTCAGAGTCCCTTCAACTTGGCGGATGGCGACCTCCCGTTCGCCCCAGCAGCGGTCTACTTGCAGCGCAACCAACTGGTCGCCTTGGCTTATCATCAGCACCGTCGGCGCGCTAATCGTGGGTACGCCTTCAGGGGTCGCGATTCGGCGGGGGCAGTAAAACGTAAGCCACGCAGAAAGCCTCGTCAGGGGAACCATCTCCCCTTCCCAGTTGAGGACCTCGCTGCCTGGGGTGGTCAAGATTTGCTCTCGTTCCAGGAGGAGCATCTCTTCAATCACATCGGTGGGAAATGCCAAAAGCATGCCATTACTTTCCACCAACAGCACTCGCGCCACGGAGAGGGTAAATGGAACCGTGAGGGTAAACGTTGTTCCCCGACCCGGCTGAGTATCCACTCGGATGTCGCCGCGAATTTGCTTGAGGTTGTTGCGAACCACATCCATCCCGACGCCACGACCCGAAAGCGCCGTGACTTGGTCGGCGGTGCTAAATCCTGGCTCAAAAATCAGCGAGAGCAGCTCATCTTCGCTGGCGGCGGCTAAGAGTCCCGCATCCAAGCCCATTGCTTCTGCTCTGGCGCGGATTTTGTTCAGGTTGATGCCGTTGCCATCATCGCTGACGGTAATGATGGTCTGGTTACCCCGGTGAGCGGCTTTGATTTCAATCGTCCCCTGGGCGGGTTTCCCCTGCGCCTGACGAGTTGCGGGGTCTTCAAGGCCGTGGTCGAAGGCATTGCGCACCAGGTGCATCAAGGGGTCGCTCATCGCTTCCAAGATGCTGCGATCAATTAGGGTTCCCTTACCTAAAACTTTGAGTTCGACTTGTTTTCCATACTGCAAAGCCAGGTCTCGGAGGGCGCGGGAAAATCGCCCGACCAAATCGGACAAGGGACGCATCCGAACTCGCGTCAGGTTGGTTTGTAGCTGCTTGGCGGTCTGGTTTAATTCACGAGCCGTCGTGTCTGTATCTTCAAGGCTAAGACCGATATCGCTCGTGACTTCTTGAATCTGGACGATGGTTTCCATCACTTCCATTGACAGCAGATGTAAGTCGCTGTAACGGTCCATTTCTAAGGCATCAAACCGACTGTTAATGTTGAGGGCGCTATCACCTGGCGAAGCCGGAGAGGCAGGAGAGAGGAATTCTGGCCCGGCTTCTCGTCTACCCCAGTTCCCCCGGTTCTCGGAAGCCCTGTCCCCAGTTCCCCGGAAAGGCGCTTCGGTTGCGACTGTATCGTAGGCAGTCCGGAGGCGCATATTCGATTGCTCTAGAGTGCCAACTCGGCGGTTGAGGGCTTCAATCAAGCTGCGCAAACGTCCCAGGTGCAAGCTAAGGCCGTTACGCTCGATGGTGAGTTCCCCAAATAGATCGTTGAGTCGATCTAGCTGCCGAACTGGAATTCGGACGGTATTTTCCTGGCTTTCTGGGGTAGTTGTCGATGAGGTGCGTCGTGGTTTCTCTTTGCGCCAAGTGACATCGCTATTTTGAACGTCACGGCGATCGCTAGTGACTTCTCTAGAGAGAGAGACGTTGGCGGCTACCGCCTCCCGCTCCGCAGAAACAGCCGGATCGAAGGTAACGGTTTCAGAGCTGACATCATCGTCTGATAGCCTCGTCACCGCGGCTTCCGAGGCGCTAGCCGGGTAAGCCTGAGCGCGGACGGGGACTGATGGTTCTGAAAGCGACTCGTCTGAGATAGAAAAGTCAAATTCTGCCGCCAATACCTCTTGTGGGCCATTGTCCACCACCGCCTCTGTAGGAGCGGCATCCCAGGAGTGGACTTCTAGAGAGTCATAGGCAAGCGCCTCTTCCTCCTCTTGCTCCACGGTTTCGTAGCTAACATCATCGGATAGCACGACGGGGTCTGGCAGAGAGCGGACGCTGTCTTCTACAGCACTTGGCTCGTTGAACGCATAGAAGTCAAATTCTGCCAGCAATGACTCCCCTAGCCAATCCTCCACTACCGCCTCTGCGGGTGTGAGTCGGGTTACGGGTGGGGTAGCGATCGCCTGATCGTCTCTGACCCAGTCAATTGTATAAGGCAAGCTATTCACTTGACCGACTAGCACCAAGGCTTGCGATCGCCTCCAGGCTGAGAGCGCACTTTTGGCTATCTCGATCACCGCTTCTGGGGCACTTTCCAGGCACTGAACCACCGATTCGCACAATTGCGTAAACGCATCCAACTGGAGCATTTCGCCCAAGCCCCCCAGCTCTTGAGCCATGATCGAGAGTTCTTCCTCTAAACAAGGCTGTGCTGAGTCGGCTAAAACCGCCTCCAGGCGAGTCAGACATCCCTCAACTTCCGTTTCAAACAGCAACGCCGCCACATTTGTCCCGTCGTCTGACCCCAGCATGGTGCTGGCATCGTCGGCTACGGGGTCACCCAGTCGGTCGTGCAGCTTGTCAAAAACAGGATTCCCGGCGGTTTCTAGCCACTGTTCGTCAACATCAGTCCCCTGACGGTTCGCTCTGAGGACTTGGCGCAGGCGGTCTACTCCCTCCAGCAGCAAGCTTTCGAGCGACCCATCCACCTCAATGGCATTTCTCTGGACTTTCAAGACTTTGAAAGAATCTTCCAGACGGTGAGCTAGCTGGCTCAACGTCACAAACCCCATCATCCCGGCTCCACCCTTGACCGAATGAGCGGCTCGCAAAACAGCATCCATTTGATGCCCTTCAATATGGCTACCCGCTAAGCCCAGGAGTACCGATTCAATCGTGTCCAGATACTCCTGCGCTTCTTCGAGAAACTGGAGCTGAATTTCACGTTCCTTGTCTTGTGACATGGCTCAAAAGGTGATTGTTATATAGTCATTAGTCTTTAGTCATTAGTCCTTAGTCTTTAGTCCTTAGTCATTAGTGTTCGGTGCAGGGGGTCGCGCTCTTTGCCATTCATCTCAGACCTAAAACCCAATACCAATGACTAATGACCGATGACGGCTGACTAATCACCAACTTTGAACGTACCCACAGAAGCCTGCAATTCCTGAGCAATCCCCACCGTTTCTTGGAGAGAGTTAGAAACTTGTCGCGTGGAATTCGACGTGCGTTCGGACACTTTCGCAATCTCCTTCATCAACTCAGTAACGGCTTGAGACGTTTCGGCCTGAGACACGGTGGCACTGGAAATCGATTGCACCAAGGCGTCAATCTGGCGAGACACCTCCAAAATCTGACTCAAACTCAGCTTGGCATCTTCAACCAGATGGGTTCCTTCAACAACCTGGGCTGTACCCAGTTCCATCGCCTCGACGACTTCCGAGGTTTCTTGTTGAATATTCTCAACAATCTTTTCAATTTCTTTAGTCGCCGCTGCACTTCGCGCGGCCAGTTCCCCAACTTCTTCCGCAACGACCGCAAACCCTTGACCTTCTTCTCCAGCTCTCGCTGCCTCAATCCCGGCGTTAATTGCCAACAAGTTCGTTTGCAGGGCGATTTGGTTAATCAAGGACACCACCTTGGAAATCTGTTGGGACGATTCACCCAGTCGCTTGACTTTTTTCGCTGTTTCTGATACTGTTTCTCGCAGTCTTTGGATATTTTGCACCGAGCGGTCCATTGCCAACCCACCCGCTTCGGCAGTGGATGAGGCGCTTCGGGCGACGACGGCCGCTTGACGGGCGTTTGCGGCTACCTCTTGAATCGAATGGCTCATTTTCTCCACCGAATCCAGAGTGCGGGTCGTTTCCTCAGCCTGCTTGAGCGCTTCGGCGGAAAGTTGACGGATTGCCCCTTCGTTTTCTCCTAGTGACGTATTCACCTGAGTCGCGGCTTTTTTCACCTGGGTGACAATGCCTCGAAGACTTTCAATTACGGCGTTGAAGAAGTCAGCTACCGTGCCAATTTCCCCGGTGGTGACATCCGCCCGCACTGTGAGGTCACCTTGAGCCGCTCCTTCTACATCGCTCAGGAGTTCTAAAAGTTGTAGCTGGAGTGCTTCTTTTTCACGGCGTTGTTCTTCTGAAACCACTTCGGCGATGATGCGGGCTTGTTCTCGCTGCTCTAGGAGCGCCGCTTGGTCGAGCGCAAAGCCGACTTGAATCGCCACCTGCTTGAAGAAGGTGATGTCTGATTCCTGCCAAGGCCGCGTACTCGAACACTGATGGGTCACTAAAAGCCCCATTAATTTACCTTCTACCAGAATCGGGGCAACTAAATTCGCTTTGACCTTAAACGGTTCCAGTTGACCCAGGTAACACTTGGTTAAGCCCGCGTCGTAAATGTTCTCTGTGGCTTTGACTCGACCCCGCTTGTACTTTTCCACATATTGTTCAGCAAAACAAGGGTCGGCAATGTTGGCTCCCAAGGCTTTGGGCCAGTTGCTCCCGACTGATTCGGCGACGATGCTGCCTTGCCAGTTTTCATCGAAGAGATAGACAACGGCGCGGTCGGTTTTTAGGGTGTCGCGGACGCCTGTAATGGCGGCATGGTAAATTTGTTCGGCTTTGAGCGATTCCCGGACTTTGGAGATAATTTCGTTAAGTTGTTGGGCGCGATCGGCTTGGGCGTCTTTCTGGGCGGCAAGACTGACACCGGTTAAGGAAAGTCCTACTTGAATGGCTAGCTGCTGGAGGAAATTAATTTCTGCTTCCTGCCACACGCGAGTGCCAGAACACTGATGGGCAACCAGAAGTCCGAGTAAGTTGTCGGCGGCGACGATGGGCACGACTAAGTTGGCTTTGACTTGCAGTCGGTTTAACAACTGCATGTGCGGCAGGGAATAATTGGTGGCGCGGACATCGTTGGTGGGAACGACTCGCCCTTTTTTGTACTCTTCTAGGAGTTTTCCGGGAATGCAAGGGTCGGAAATGCGATCGGCTAAGGCGCGAGGCCAACCGGGATCGACGGCTTCGGCAACGATACTGCCGCTCAAGTCCGGCTCAAAGGCATAAATGACCACGCGATCGGCACTCAACTGCTTTTTGGCTTCTTGAACGGCTTGCTCGAAGAGAAATTGGCTATCGCCTCGACTGGCGGCGCTTAAAGTGTCGGCATAAGTCTGGATTTGCGCCCGGTTGGCTTTTTGCTCCTCAAAGAGGGTCTGAACGCGATCGCCTATCAGGTTGATGTTCGACCCCAAGGCGGCGAGTTCGTCTTCGCCTTCCACATGGAGGCGGGTATCTAGTTCCCCAGCCTTGAGTTTCTCAAGCACGTGGGTCGCGTGTTGCAGGGGTGAGATCGCACGTTTGGCAAGCAAATTCGCCACAAACCCCACCATAGCGCCTGTGGTTGCCACTCCCAACAAGAGGATGAGGGCAAGCTGGCTTTCAATGGCTTGTGCTTGTTGTTGGTTTTTGACAATTTCCGGCTTGAGGGCTTGCTTGGTCACGAAGTAGCTGGTGCCGCCAATGCCGAGGACGGGCAGGACGCCGAGGGCAATAGCAATTGCTGTCGCTTTGCTGCCTAAGCTCAACCGCCCCCACCACGAGGCTTGATGATAGGGGTGGGATTTTTGAGCGGGTACGTAGGCAGGAGTCTGGTTCTCGTAGGCGTTCCGGGCTGGCTGCATCCTCTCCCCATCCATCCCCGATTGCGTAAAGGCGGTACGACCGTAGCCGTTTCTGGCTACGCCATTGGAGTTGGTACTATTAGGGATTTGGTTATCACCAGAGCTTGCTGTATTGAATTGCTTAACCATGAAAAAAGCACCATTAGGGGATAATAAATTGCCAATTAGGAGAGGATGTTTTAGAGATGCTTTGGCGTTAGCGCCGTGTAAAAGAGGCGAGGCGCTAACGCACTTGCTCCGCTGCACGCATAATTGCCTCGGCATCTAGCGCTAATAAAATTTCTTGCTCTTGCAAAACACAGCCGCGTAGATAAGGGACTAGACTCGATGACACCTGACCGAGTGGAGATTGAATGCTCTCAGGCGCTAGGCGCACTACACCTTCTACCGCCTGCACGATTAACGCAAACGTGGCTGACCCATTGCCAATAATCACGATGTTGTAATGCTGAACGTTGATTTCGACTCCCGGTAAGCCCAGCATCCTCGCGAGGTCGATCACCCATAGCACTTTCGAGCGCCGATTCAGCAATCCCATGATATAGGCAGGCATATTCGGCATGGGTGTCAGCCGTCCAACGGGCAAGACAACCACCTCTTGCGCCCGATTCATTAATAAAACAGCGGATGTTTGTTGACCGAACTGAAATTTGAGATAGGAATCCCCCAGATTTTTTTTAGTCTGGGGTGGGGTTTTCGAGAGGGCGAGTGCTGAAGTGTTCATAGCTTCAAACGGCGACGGCTTTGATCGCACGCAGAATTTGTTCGCGGGTAAAGGGTTTGGTTAGATAAGCATCGGCTCCTTGTTTCATCCCCCAAAGGCGATCGATTTCCTGGTCTTTAGACGAACAAATGACAATCGGGACATTTTCAGTAGCGGGATGAGTTTTCAGGCGGCGACACAGCTCGAAACCGCTCATTCCGGGCATGACGACATCGGTAATAATCACATCCGGCTTTTGCTCTAAAACTTTAGAAAGAGCTTCTTTCGCACCAACGGCATTGATTACGGTATAGCCGCCTTCTCTCAGGTAATGACTCATTAACTCCAGCTCGGAGAGAGTATCTTCTACGACCAAAATTGTGCCCATCAAAGTCTTACTCATGTATCGTGGTCTCAGGATTAATTAACACAGATTGCCAATTCCCTTCCGGATACGGTGGGATTAAGATAAGTGCTTAAACACCATTTTTAGTAGCTCGGATTGGTTAAAAGGCTTGGTCAAGTAGCCGGAAGATCTGACGAGTTTTGCCTTGGCTCGGTCTAGAAATCCTGTATTTCCTGTCACCATAATGATGGGGGTAGTCTTGAAAAGCGAATGCTTGCGCAAAAGAGAACATAGCTCGTAGCCATCTAAGTTTGGCATCTCGACATCAAGCAAAATCAGGTCAGGCTTAATCCGGACAACTTGCATTAACGCTCTCACTGGGTCGTTAATCATTACAACGGAGAAGCTTTTATCGTCCAAGAAGGAGTTAATAGCATTTAAAACCGTTGGACTATCATCAATACAAGCTATGGTATAGGTGCTTTTGGCGAGGGGTTTAGCTTGATTGCTGACCGGATTATTAGGCTGAGGACTTGGGGCAGGAGTGCTAGTTGTTTTTGCCGATTTTTGCATCAATTCGAGGGGAGCCTGAGCGCCATTTGCGCTGGAGACACTAGGGCGCGGCGCGGCATTTGCACTCGTTGATTCTGAAGCTTGCTGGCGTCGAAACTGTTCGTGACAGCGTTCGACCAGTGTTCGCAAATCGAGATGACAAAACTTAGGTAATTCCTCCGATGGATTTTGTTCAATTAATTGGTAGCTTCCTTCTTTCACTGAAAGAAGTGAAACCAGTACTTCCTCTGCCAATTCTTCGATGAGAGTGGCAGCCTGAGCCGAATTGAGATACTGTTGATTGACCAACCAGCAAATAGCTTGGTAATCAGGATTTTTGCTGGATTGACTCTCTAAGTCGGATTCAAATATCAGGCGAACCTGAACCCGAACGGCACTGACAAGCGTCGGAATTTGACGGCTAAGGCGACGCAAGTGACGGTCGAGCCGCTCGAATGGGTCAACGGAATCTGAGGCATAGAACAGTTTTCCATGTTCTAGATAAATAGACCAAGCAACAGAGCCATTAGATACTTGTAAACAACCATTGGCCTGACGACTAGATAATTGTGCTAGTAAGGAAAGCGGGTTTAGCCTTTGAGAAGATCTGTAGCTAGCCATAGAAACGGTGTTCATTTGTATCTACCTTGGTCTCATCTAATCGTGAAACTAGAAGAAAAATTTTTGGCGTGCAAGTCATAGTAAACTTGTCATAGTGTCGGGATAATTATCTGGTCTATATACTAGTCCAACCGAACAATAAAGATTAAGGGGCAGCAGGCGATCGCGAGGCAAATCGAGGGAATTGACCCTTTCTTGTTAATCCCTGAAGAGCGGATAAAAGAAACTATAAAATCTCACTCAGGGAGGAGCTGCGTTCCCTTGCTTTATGTAGTAAAAATAGAATTCGCCTGATGGAAAAAAGTGACTGTTTTATTCTCTGCCTAACTTTTAAATCGTCTTTCGAGCTCAGGCGATTTTCAAGCAATTCGTCAATTTGGCAGTAACAATAATTTGAGAGGAAATAGTCACTCAAGAGACAACTCTCTCATTTCGACTTCAAGGCTTTAGGGCGAAACTCAAGAGGGGTAATGCATCCTCTGATAGCGAAAAAATCTCGTTCTGCTGGTAGATGAACAAGTCATGTACTTGTTAGTATTAATTTTAACAGGCTTTTTTGATAAAGTAGGTGAAGCGCTCGTGAAGGGCTATAAAAATAAATGAAGTTTATGTGAGCTTCTCGATTAAAATTTATCGCGAGAATAAGCTAGACCCCCAGGCGCGATAGTGTACAACGAAAAGAGAAAAATCACTCTCGACTAACTCCTGAATCCTGACTCCCGAACCCTATTTTCAAGCGAGAACGAGCTTATTGATTGTCCCTAATAGTTGGTAAGAGAGTTGGGGAGTAGGACAGAAAGAGAAAGTGGGGAGGAGGAGAAAATTTATAGCGGTTATCGGTTAAGTGTAATACAGCCAAATTTCACCATTGTCTTCATTGTTCCCCTTGTGCGAAAACCAAGATGGCTGTACTTCATCCAAAGGAGAAGGGTATTACCCCTCTTTTGTTACTTTGGGGCTGAGAGATTTGGAGAAGCCTTCTTGGATAGGGCTTTTACGCTTCATGCCAAACTTGTAGCAAGAAGGCTTCTCCCCTAGAAAAATCGTGGCTCTTTCCCGGAAATAACAAAAGAGGGATTACTCAAGCGTCTTCAAAAGCCGTTGAATTTTAGCCTGCTGCTGCCGTTTTAACGCCTCTGGGAAACGTAACTCAATGGCAATTCGCACTTCAGCTATAGTGAGAGCCGACTCCTGTGGCAATCCTTTCCCAGGAACAGTCAACTCTTCAATCGTTTCAACAGTCGCCAACAAGCTAGTCGGTTGGGGGTTATCCGCCGCTTGACTCAGCAGTAAACCGATTAGCGGTTGGGTTTGCTGCATTGTCTCCAGATTGAAAATTCCGGCAGCATCTAATTCTAGCCGAACATCCTGAGTGCTGATTTCTGTTACTTTCGCCGTATGAGACTGACCTTCCCAACCTTCCCAGTAAAGTTGTGCAAAGGCGTTCACTTGTTTGCGTACCTTCACCCCAACGGCGGGACGGAATTCGCGGAATACGCGCTTGAAACTGGTAACAATGAACTTGAGCGATTCTAGTGGGTTGTCTACCTCTTTGCGCGTCTGGGAATACCACTCCTTTACGTCTGAAAAAATCACCAAGGTCAGATCGTCCAACTGAGTACGGCTGGGATTGACAAAATCAACGAAAAGCCTTGCCTGGAGTTTGCTGGTTGCGATCGCGCGAATGACTCGTCCGCTCATCAGCGCCCGTGCGCCATAGTCTCCGACTAATTCCACCTTGATTTCATCGGGAATATTTGGCCATTCATCCAAGAGAATTTGGGTACCGCTTTCACTAACATCGACCGTTTGACCCGTCCAACTCTGGTTGTGGCTATGAATGATCGCAGTCAATTTCCGAGGCATCCGGTGCGCCCGCCGCAGTTGGGGTTGCTCGAAGGCGACCAAAACTGCCGCTAAAAGCAAGAACAAGTTAAAGATACACCACATAGAATTAATCAGGACAGCCTGGGTATCTTCGGGCGAGATGACCAGCCAAAAGGGGACGGCAAGTAAAGACGCGGCGGCGATGGCGCTGACGATGACAAGATAGCGCACCGACTCAAAATCAAAGCTGCGCTTGGTTACGGAAAGCCCTTTATCGGTCACGTTAAAGCTCCCTAGTTTGGGGTTAACTAAGGCTAAAAGCGTGACAATTCCTGCCTGGAAGGACATCGCAAATTCAAAAATCTCGTTCCAGAAGGAAAAACGGACGTGCTTGTAGGGAATGTGGTTGGTCTGCATCGACAGAATAATATGAGGCAGGGCGTAGAACAACGTTTCTAGCCCCAGACCTTTAACTGAGTTGATGCCGAACAATAAAAATAGGGGAGGAGCGATCGCATACATCAAGCGGGGAAACCCGTAGAAAAAGTGCGAGGTGGCACTGAAATAGCAAATCCGCTGTGGAATTGTTAAATTCAGTTTCCGGTTAATCAGCGGGTTTTCAATGCGCAAAATCTGCGCCATCCCCCTCGCCCAACGGACTTGTTGACCCACATAAGCGGAGAATTTTTCGGGTGCAAGTCCCGCTACCATAATCTTGTCGTAGTAGACCGACTCGTAGCCCAAGGAATGCAGGCGGAAGGCGGTGTGGCAGTCTTCGGTAACCGTTTCTGTAGCAATTCCCCCAATTTGGAGCGCGTACTCTTTGCGAATTACCGCCGCCGAACCACAAAAGAACGCCGCATTCCAGAAATCATTGCCTTTTTGCAGCACCTTGTAAAACAGCTCGTTACCCACTGGGATTTTGCCGCCTGTGAGGAGATTGCGCTCGAACGGGTCTGGGTTATAGAACCAGTGAGGCGTCTGCACGAAGGCAACTTTCGGGTTAAAAAAGAAGCCAACCGTGTGCATGAGAAAATGTTTGACTGGCATGTGGTCGCAGTCGAGAATGAGTACCAACTCGCCATCGGTGCGCTTGAAGGCGGTGTTGATATTCCCGGCTTTGGCGTGGTCGTTATTGTCCCGCGTCAGCATCGTCGCGCCGAGTTCTTCGCACATTTGGCGCAATTCTTCCCGACGGGCTTTATACTTTTCCGCCCGACCGTCATCCAAGACATAAACTCGTTTTTTGTCGGCTGGATAGTCGATGGCAAGTGCGGCTAAGGTCGTTTTGCGGACAATCTCGACATCTTCGTTGTAGGTCGGGATATAGATATCAACTTTGGGCCACTGCTCTTGGGGATAGAGTGAAAGATCGACTGGCTGGCGGTCTTTGATTTTTAGGGTTTGAAAGTAGGCGAGTACGAGGGTACAAATGGCATAAATTTCCGCCACAAACAGCAACAAACAAAACGTGCCATTCAGCCAGTCATCGAAGTTCAGCGTGTAGTTGGTGCGGTAATACAGATAGCGTAGCGTCGTGACCAGGCTCAGTAAAATCAAAAACAAGTGAAGGTACTCACTAGTTTTTTTACTGGGATTGTGTTCCTCCATCTGAAGGGCGAGGCGTCCCACCGCGATTAAGAGCGCCGCTACCACCCCTTGCTGCCAAATCGCAGGGCGGGAGGTGATTAGTGGCATTAATAGCAACAGCAGCGACACGATCAGTAGCAGTAGCTGGCGGGCGCTCAACCACTGGAATATATCGTCAAACGCCTGAGGCAAGCGATATACAAGCCATGACGATAGCAGCTCGCGCTGCTTGGTAGAAATCCCAAAGCGTTTAAGACTTAGTTTCGACCTGACTTTTGAGGTTGTACTTGTCATTTAACAAAGGGATGGGAGAAGGGATTAAAGATTGGGAAAGAGGGAAACAGGTGGTGTAGTCGAATTTTGCGATAAGCGAGAGGGATTGGGGATTAGGAAAGAGGTGGTCGATAGTGGATTGACTCACCAGCCTGTGGTTTCTTCCCCAATCCCCAATCTTTATTTCTCATGACCGGAAATCCGCTTGAGATATAGCTGAACGACTCCGTAAAGGATGAGCGTTGCGGCTACTATTGCAGGTCCTAACATAAACCAACTACCTGACAGGAATCGGAAAACCCGATTGGGCACAGGTGTTTTATCGATTTGACGCTTCTGTTCGCGCTGCAAAAACTCTAAAGTATAGGCATTGGGATCGTTCACTTCTGGATTTGGCGAGTTGGCACTGATGAGTACAGTGTCGTCCTTGACTTGGAAGAATAAGGGGTCAAGACGGAACAAGCTTTGCACTTGCTCTAAGCCTTTTTCCGTCTGACTGCTCAAGACTAAAAGCACGCGATCTTTACTCCAAGGAGATATAATTTCTTTGACGACGCCATCATTGTCGGGTGAGGGCTTAATCTCGCTTTTGTTTCGCTGACGCGCCAGCAAATCTTTTAGGGCAAAATCTCCTGCTGTTAGCGCTTCTGGGAAAGGAAAGTTCTTTTGAGTCCCGATTGCCACTAGCTGGCGCTTGTCTTTGAGTTCTTTCGGGAACGTGTCTGCCGTGTAAGCGGCTAACTGCACCGAATTGGCTTTGCTGAGTCGTCCGAGTCTGGCACTAAACTCTAGTAACGTCATCAAATCGCTCGTTGAAGGCTCCTTGGGGAGAACAATTGCCGTACTCGATAAATCTTGAGGAGCGGCAAAGGGGAAACCGTATTGCAGCAGCTTGAGGTCTGGCAGCTGGACAATGTTTGCCCGATGAAGCTCAAAACTCGTATTGGCGTGCAAAGTACCCCAGAGCTGTTGGTCGGTTACTCGGCTACAGGAGCGCCGCTCCCGCGCATCGAGACGGAAATCGACTTGCAGTTTAGAGTTGGGTTTGATCGAGGCTTCTGGTAAGGTAACTTTCAGCGACTCCTTAGAGCCGCCATCGATTGACGTGAGACGTTTGCCCATCAGGGCAACCCCATCCAGCTTCACTTCCACTAACGAGGTTTTGGCATTAATTTGCGGGCCGTAGCTGTAATTCAGGGTCATGGAGTTACCTGACGAAAAATTGTCGTCTGGCAGCGCTCGGAAGTCAATTTCAATCGGTGGGGAATCGGAACCCCGAACCGTTACATCCTGAAGTGGCTTGTTGTTGCGAGTCTTGAGGTCGCTCAGCTTGAAGGTGTCGGACAGTGGTAAATACCCTGGCCAGTCGCGGAGCGGTGGGGTAGGCACCAGTGTGAGGTCTTTTACTAAAATTGATTGACCCGTACCGATTTCGCGGTCTTTTGCCTGCACCAAAAACTGTACGGCTTTGGCGACGCCCACAGGCCCATTGCCCGTTGCTACCAGTACGGGGACTTTATTCTCTGAGGCGGTCGTCAACATCAAAACCCCAACCTCTGGCGGTAAGGGCTTTTTATTACTATCCAGTATCTGATTATCTGCCAAGGACATGGGCAGTTTCAGCGACTTCAGGGCTGGCTGTTGAGCTGGTGTCCCGATGACCACTAACCGCTCGGTTAGTTTCACTTCATCAAGGGCTTTGATGAGGCGGGTATCCATCCGGCGGTAATCCGCTAGTCTGCCTAAGGTGGCTTGGAAGCGTGTTGTTGAGGTTAGCCAAGTCTGGTCAACTTTGTTAGGCAAGAGGTAAACCAGGCGATTTGGTTCTAAGCTGAGTTCGTCAAAGACTGGGTAGGGAAAGCTTTTGAAGTCGAGAGTAAGGGGTTGGGGCTTGTAGTCAAATATGATTTTTGAATCGGGCAGAACCTCCGTCCATAGGGACGGGTCGTAGGGGTCCTGGGTACAAGTGGGGGAATTATTTTGCAGTGCCCCAATAGTAATTTCGTTATAGTTTTGCAGGGCTGAGAGCGGCACATCGAAGACATCACTCCCGATTTCTCCCCTTTTGCGGTTGAGTGGGATACTGCCAACGCTCACTCCGTTAATTAAAACGGTCAGATTTGAACGAGTGGCATAGAGCGCTGGGGAATGTCGATAGCGAATTTGGGCTTTGACGGATTTGATCTGCCAGTCGCGGGGCCGGGTAAATCCGAGTCGCGATTCGTCATAAATGCCCCGCAAGCTGAAGCGAGTGCCCACCACGGGGCTGCGGTTGAATTCTAAGACATACTGCTTCCCCTCGGTAGGAGTCTTGACTTCAGGAGGTTTAGCAGACGGGTCGGATAAGGAAGAATCTTGGGTGGATCTGTCTTTCCGCTCGTTGACGTTGCTTTCCCGTAGTGTCTCCGTTGACGGGGAGGGTTGGGGAATTTCTGGAGCATCACTTTGGGCGTGAGCTAAGGTAGCGGTCAATCCGAGCAGGAGAGTACAGCAGAGTAACGATAGTAAGATTAGGGGATGCTGCTTGAAGCGAAAGCGTCGGTGTGACCCTCGATTTCTCTTGGGTAGATGGGTAAATGCTCGTGCGAGAAAGGGTTTCATCAGCAGGGGGGTAAGTTTTGTTACAAGATGCTGCCCCTGATGCCCGTTCCTTTAAAAATTTGTGGGTGTCAGAAAAAATTCTACTAATTCGCTCGAAGGTTCGATAAGTTCAGGACTGTTCGCTGGACTTGCGTCAGGGATATCACCTACTTGATACAGAGTCTGTAGGATTCGATCCGGATTAGATAGTGTGCCTGAAGCCCTGCAACCTAGCCCTTACTAATCTAGCTAATGTGATTCCTCAAAGTCATCGCCGCTAGCTTTTTGTGCTGTTGCGACCTTAGGGTTCACAGAACGCGAACTGCTGCAAGCAGCAGTTCGCTAGCGCTCGCGAACCAGTTGATATGATGCCCCATAAAGGCGAGAACACAACTCTCAACAGGAAAGCCCTCTCTGCTCACTCAGCCATTAGCACTTTCAAGACAGGCTGTCAACCGGAAGAACCATTACCACACTCAAGCGGTTGCAGTTCGGAGAGCCGAACTGGCTTGGAGAACAGGTCAAGCTTTGCGTAATCGCCATCTATGCTCATGATTTCAAACGGGGCAAATTCTTCGCAATGAGCCGGACAGTTAGACCAATAAACGCGATCGCCTACGGAATAGCAAGGCTTGACTGGGCTACGCGCCGCTACGCTAACGTCTCCCAACGCTTCCACGGCTACTTCTAATCGGTCTATTTCAGCATCAGTCTCTATCGCCGGGGGTTCAACTGTCGCCGAGGGTTCAGCGACTTCCGTTGGGGTGGGTGATTGCTCAAAGCACCACTCTACCAATACCGTGCGCTGTCCCTGGATACTAAGCGCTGTCACAAGCGCGAGTAGGGGCAAAGTATTGGTGCATAAAGACCCTGGAGAATTAACTGATGCTGGGACAACGGCTGAGGCTTGAAGATGCTCGCTTCGCTCCGCTGCTACCGCTCTTGTATCGCTGGTACAGCGATGATGTCCCAAGTCGGTTGTGGCAAGAGAGCTTAAGGCACTCCGAGGGTTAGCCGTCAGTTGATTGCTAATTGCTGATTGCCGCTCGGTGAGAGGCGTGAGCTTTACTTCCTCTACAGTTACGTGGATGTGGGCATATTCCGTCGGGCGTTGCTTGTCTGCTAGCTCCTCAACGCTCACGAGATCGGAGTTGTCGAGGTTCTGTGAGGGTACGGTAACAGCGAAGGACGCTACCCCATTGCGCAACGCTCGCCCAACTTTCCATTCGAGTTCTCCCCCAGCAGGCGCATTAGAGTTTATCGACTGCTGATGCTGATTCTCCAGAGACACTCTCAAGACTATATGCTCCTGAATCTTTTCGTCAGATTTCCCGTTGGTGGTCGTTTGAGTGGTTTCATCCTGCTCGATTTTCCCATTCGGCTCCTCACAATCAGCTTCAGTGCAGTGGTTATCCACTGGTGGGGGAAAAGTGGAGTAGTTATCCATTGGTTCGGGGGGAGTAGAAAGGTTATCCACTGGCGATGGAAAAGTGGAGTGATTATCCACTGGTTTTTGGGGAGTAGAAAGGTTATCCGCTGCTGATGGAAAAGTGGAGTGGTTATCCACTGGTGGGGGGAAAGTGGAGTGGTTATCCACCGTCTGTGACGACGGTATAGCGTCATCACAGCTCGAAAGTGGATAAGTGGAGTGGGGATTAGTAATTAAGACTTGATGATTGGAAATTGGTGGAGTGGTATCAGAAATTCCCAGATCCCAGTCCGTAGAGGGGCGATTAATGGCGTCCGTACCCAGTCCTGCGACTAACTGGCGACCATCGTTATCTATTGGTAACGATGTGGAGAAGAGAGGAGCGTCTTTATTTAGGTGGGTGGGGTTATCCACTTTCTCCTCTTTTTCTCGTAAAGCTTGATTGTGCGTTGTTATAGGCGGTGGAGAGGTTATCCACTTTTCTCCACTTTTCTCCACTTTTTGCTGGGGGGGAGTGTCTGAATCATCAAAGGGAAGGTCGGGTAATTTCCAGGAATATTCCAGCCGGATTCCGGAAGAGCGTGTTGAACCAATGCCTAGAGCTTCTAATTCCCTGAACCAGGAACGAATCGCATTAGGACGCGGACGGTGGCGGCTATCGTATCCGGTCTGAACAACTTTGGCTTTAATCCAGCTATTACCAGTGGTGGCATCCATCCGTTTGGATAATTCCACAACCTTGGCTAAGTGAGGAGCCATGTCTCCCAAGTCCGCGGCGCAGTTGGCGTGGATGAGCTTGACTTGACCGATGTAGAACTTGGCGAGTGCGATCGCACTTTCTAACGGTTGCAGTGGGATTTCTTCATCGGGAAGAATCTTACCTTTTGAGAGTTCAAGGAGGACGTGGAGATTGAGTGCGAGCCTTCCGATGTAACCTTCCATCTTGGAATAGACAGCTCTCATGCCAGGGTTGGGGTGGGAGACGCGCAGCCGCTCTAGTTGGTTATAGACTGGCTGATAGCGCTTGAACGCCTCCCGCGATAGGCGGTATTGTCTCGCGACAAGCCCGTCTATCGCGCGGTAGTAATTTAATAGACGCTCTGTCAGGTCTACACCGCCGCCATTATCATCGGCAAGGGTGGCAGGCGCTAGAGGTTGATTGACAAACAAAAACCGCGCCCACTGTCCGTCTGGATCTGAGCAATCTCTCATCAATCGCTTGAGGATTTCTGGTTGGATGGTGCCGCAGATTGAGAGCAATAGCCCATCAATATCGGCTTTGGTTCCAGAGGCTCTCAAGACTGTGGCTCCAGTGCCGTCAAAAGCGGAGAGGATGTCTTGGCGATCGCTTCCCCGTCCCCCACTGTATTTGTTTTGAGAGGCAAATAGTCCTGCCAGTTCATCAACTAGAGCTAGGAGTGCTTTATCTGGATGTGCTTGGAACTGGTAGAGGAGTCCCTCTCCGGTAGAGTTGGTGAAGTAATAAAGCCGTTGAGCCGGTTGTTTGGGTTTGCCTTTTGGGAATTTAGACGAACGCTCCTCTGACTTGCACCTGTCCCAGTCGGCGATGTCTTTTTCGTACCGATCTAAAGCCGCGGCAAAGGCTTCTCGTTTTTCCCGTTGGAGAACTGCCATCGGCTTTTTGATGATGGCTTTGAGGATTGGCGATTTTTTCTGTCCTGACTCGGACACCAACCCAGCAAAGATGGTAGGCGGGACGCTGAAGCCCTGACCTTTGTGAATGACTAGCTCGGTTTGGGTTTTATGAAGACTGGACGTGGCGACCAAGAGTGAGGTGAGACAAACTTCTGGACGGATATTGAGGTTTTGTGCTAGTTCTTTGAGCGGTTCGGCTAAATTAGCTGGGAGGAATTCGGAGATGTTGAGGGTTTGGTCGCCGAGTTTGAGCAGGTTGTCTACATCCGAGCGGCGATCGCTTCTTGATTCCTCAAGCTCTAGTTCCTGCTCTATTGTTTCAAATAGTCGGGAAAGTTCTCGCTCTGATATCCCAGGATTGTCTTTTCTGAGTCGGATTTTGGCAGTCTGGAGTTGTGAGGGGGGTAAGTCTTGAATCAAGATGTTCTTGATTTGGTTCCGGATTGCCGCTGTATCCAGTGGTTCTTTGTCGGGGAATTTAACTGCCATTGATCCGCGAGTGCGGTTGTTATCGCCAGAACTGTCGTTGCTATCTGCACCACCCATACATCCACCTCCACGCCGTCCACCACCGGAACCATTACCATTGCTAAATGAAGAATCTGTAGGGACGCGATCGCTCGCGCTCCTACGCATGGCGTCTTTGATATGAGCGGGACATTTCGCTTCAAAGGCCGCCTGATCTAACCGTTGGATTTTCTGCCAGCAACTTTCTTCACCACCCCGGTAGAGCGCTGCTGGCTGGCACTCTTGGGGATCGATTGTTTTGAGAATGCGCTCAATCCGGTCGCTGTCGAGTCCCAGTAATGCGCCAGCGTGATGCGCCAGTGTCGTGGTATCGCCGCCAAGCAGGATACCGTTGTGATGTGCCCAGTTCTGCCAGCCGTACCACTCCCGGATTGCGGTTGTCAGAGCTTCAGAGCGATCTGCGCTTCGCAGCAGCGCTTCGCTATCGCCTGTTGGACACTCACCCCGTAGAATGCCGCGACTGGTAGCGTTACCTAAGAGTTCTAGTGGGATACTGCCAGGAATGAGGTCTGGAGACTGGGAAGATAAGGGAGAGGATTTGTTGTTTCCTCCTTGTCTCCCTTGTCCTCCTTGTCCCCCTTGCCCCAATCCCCTCTTGGTGGAGTAAATCCCAATGGACTCTAAGGACTCCACTTCTACGGGCATGATGCGTTGAATAGACTGATAGGGATTACCGGATGGGCCAATTGTGGGAGCCAATACGGTAAAGCGTCCTGTATAGAGGGCTTCGCCGACGTGGGAACCGCCAGGGGTCAGGGAAAAGTTGGTAAAGTTTGGTTTTTGTTTAACTTTGACGCCAATTCGCCAGCCGCCTGAGTGCGATCGCTCAATGAATGTCTGTTGTAGTTTAGCTGCCAATAAAATTTTGAGGACAGCGGCGTCGCACTCGTGTTGGGAGGGGAATTGTTTAACGTCAAAGTCGAGCCAGGTTGTATTGTTCCAGCCTCCTAGCGTTCCGACACCGTTCGAGGGATGTTTAAACCAGACTTCTAGTTCGCTAGAGTGAGGAAGTCGGTTCTGATACTCTCGGTGGTTTATTAAATGAGGGACGCCAGTGCTATCTAAATAGGATGGATTTTTTCCGGTGTAGAGCGGTATCGGCTGGCGGTCTGTCGTGAGTGGACAGTGCGACCACACGCCTTGTTCGGGATGAGCCTTAATTGTCTTGGGATGTTTCCATGCCGATTGAGCGGGTGCTACGGGTAGCGCTGGGTAGTTGTGAGCAATGAGCCAGTCAATAACTTCTTGGCGCTCTGAGGAGGCGCTTGGCTTGATTGGAGTGTTTACCATCTCACTTTCCCCCCTGCTTCACGGTGTACGCTTTACTTGTCTGCGCCAACGGACGGCATGGGCTACTAGATTCCTGCCAGGAGAACCGCACCGCTGCTTCCCTAGGTAGTAGGGCTAGGGTTATTTGGTTGTGGAAATCTTCTTGTGCCTCTTTTGTGGAGGTGAGGCTGGAAACTCTACCTTGTCTTGAGGTAGAATTAAGGACAGAAAGTTTCATATCTTGGAGGTGTCCACGTTTCAGTTCTTAGCTGCGTGGGTGCTTTCATTTACAGGGCTGGTTCGCTGTTTTCCTTAGGGCAAAAGAAGGAGGGGCAGCGCCAGCCTTTAACTTTGGGATTTATGTCTTGCTTTTAGCGTTTCATGGTTTTACCTCGCTAGTGAGTCGGTGGCGTCAAGTTACTGGTTGGGTCACGCTCTGGAGCTATCTCTAAGCTTTTCCTCTAAGAGTTTTTCCTGTAATAGTTTTTCTAAGTCCTCGTTTCTGAGGACTTCTTCAATCATCTCCCTGACGGTGTCTGACATTGTGATGCCCTTCAGGTAGCAATACAGCTTAAACCTTTCTTTGAGTGCCTCAGGGAGTCGAAACCTGAGGTAGTCGTCTCTTTCTTCTCTTTCTAGGATTTGTTGCTTCTGGCTATTTCCCATTCTTTAAGTCCCAGATGCGCTATGTCTCGTTGAATGTTGTGATAACAGCATAACTAATATTAACATTGTTTTTTGCAAGCAAGAAACAAATAGTTTCTCGTTGCAGTTTGTTTGTAGAGGTAGTAATGCAGTAGTACATTAATGCATTAAGTAAGTCAGTAAGTACTGCATTAATGCTTGTTGAAAGAAGTAAGTTAGGGTGAGTGTTGCCGTGCTGGAAGGTATAGACAGGGGGAAGCCGGACTTGCCGCACTTCTTTACTAACTGAATGAGACTAGGTGCAAGTCTGACTCGCTGACTTCATCAATGAAGGGAAGTTGAGGAGTGCCACCGTCGCTCCAGAGAAATCTGACGAAGTAAACCCAGCCTGGAATAGTCCAACCTGGAAGGTTTAGGGTTAGTCCTACGACTACGCCGATGCTGTGGTAGGTTTTTCCGGTTTCGTCGTCGGTGTAGGAGCGTTCGACTAGTTGACTGAACCAGTATTTGGGTTGGAGAAATTCTGGGGGCATCTGCCTCTGGCAATGCAGATATGGCTGGGGTTGTTGGGGTTTTGACTGGATGCAACTGTCTGACATAATTGATTTCGGATTTTAAGCGATGGGTAACTCTTCACTAGCGGTTCTGAGGTAGCGTTTGTGGACGTATGCTTAAGATGGACTGTGCCAGACGCATTGTTTGCGGCTGGACAGTTGTCGATCTGGGGTCGGAGTTAGGGCATTACTGCCAGAATTGCTGGTATGCCTTGGCGCGGCAAACTTTGACGTGGACAAAGGTTCTGTCCTGGGTAAGGCTGATTGGCTCTCCCAGGTGCTTTTGATTCCACGGCAAGTCGCGCCGACTTGAGAGCTGTTTATTTGCTCTTAGTCTGCTCCATAGGCTGTACGTCAATTACACGTTGCTTACACATTGACTGTACACTAGACGGACGACTATGGCAACCGAGCAGAAGAGAATAACATTCAAGCTGCCTGATGTGGAGTACAGGCGCATACAGGCGCTCAGTGAGCGTACAGGCAGAACTATGACTGACATTCTGCGAGAGTTCATTCGCACCTTGCCAGACCCTGAGCCAGAACCTGAGCCTAAGCCTGAGAAGAAGTAGGCAGAGGTGCGGGTGGAGCGATCGTTTTCTTTCTCAACTAGCTTTTGTACCCTGATTTTTTGAAACTGTCCCTGAGTGCGACAGAAATAAAGTTGTCTCACATAAATCAAGATAATGTTGTCTATTTATCATTCAATGATAGATACACAACATTTTATTCATTTAACGTCGTGTAACCGACATTTTATTCATTTAACGGTCGTGTATTGGATTAATAGAAATCCGTATAATTCTGCTAAAAGAAGGCTTCCAGGAAATTCACGACGCGATTTCGGTGTATTTTTGCATCATATTTTGTCTCACCTTGTCGGACAATTTCTGCAACTACGGATTGCACACCTGCCTTGTTCATTTGCGTAACTGACTTTTCTCCTCAATGCCTATCAAATGCATTTTTGGATGCTATTATCTAACTAATAGAAATGCAAAAAAGACCAGCCTCTAGTTCTAACTAAGCGCTGGTAATGGCGATGTCAGAAGCTAGGTAGGACTAGATCTAATGACAGCGCAAGTATTTCTTCGTGTACACCTTCTGCGTAGTCGGCAAACTACGCTATTTTTGATGTTTTCTAGAAATCATTCTAGCACTCTGATGGTGTGTAAAACCTGCATGAGAACTCGCATAGCTGTGGTTATCGCTATGGCTATGTCTCCCCTATTGGGAGGTTTTGAGGCTGAGTTCATCAAATCCAATACAGTTAGCCCCAAATGTGGAGGTCAGTGTAATCATTTGGAAGTCAGGGTCAAGACAAAAGCCAGCCCTGTACAGGAGCTGATCAAAAAGCTGTTGAATATACAGTAAGGCAGTAATTAATGCAGTAATGCAGTGCTTTTGACCTAACCCCCCAGCCCCCTTCCCTCGTAGGGAAGGGGGAGCCGGACACCTCTTCTCGGCTTTACTCCCCTCTCCTAGACAGGGGAGGGGCTGGGGGAGGGGTCAAACCGAGATGCGTAGGCAGAAGAGGGAAATGTGCGATCGCCTTCTGGGGGTAATGCTAGGGAAAGTGTCATGAACGGCTT
>JALYGX010000367.1 GCA_030776905.1 Cyanobacteriota bacterium
TGGAGCAACAGGACATTGTCTTGAAGCCCCAATCTCAGTTGCTCAAACGGATTCGCAATATTTCTGGTGCCACCATACTCGGTACTGGCGAAGTTTGCATGGTGATCAATCCGCCAGACTTGTTCAAGTCGGCAAGAAAGGCAATTGTATCCGTCACGGTTAAGGAGTTGACGGAAAAAGCGCAAGTCAAACAAAAGATTCTCCTGGTTGAAGACTCCATTCCCATTCGTACCCAGATGAAGCGGATTTTGGAAAGTGCTGGTTACGATGTCACGGCGGCTGTTGACGGTGAAGATGGCTTCAACAAACTGCTAGGCGGTAGCTTTCATGCGGTGGTTTCGGATGTGCAAATGCCGAATCTGGATGGCCTGGGACTGGTCGCCAAAGTTCGCCAATTCCAGGAGTACCAAGATTTGCCTGTAATTCTGGTGACAACCCTGGCATCGGAGGAGGACAAACGCCAGGGACACCAAGCCGGGGCAAATGCATACATCACAAAGGGTGACTTTGAGCAAGGTGTTTTGTTTGATACATTACGGAAATTAATTAAATGACAACATCCAAAAAAGTAGTTCTGGTTGAAGATTCCCCCGTTGCTCTGGAAATTCTGCAACGATTACTCAATTCTTCACCAGAGGTTGATGTGGTCGGCACAGCACGCGATGGTATTGAGGGTCTGGAGGTGATTAACAGGACGCAGCCGGATGTCATTTGTACAGACTTCCTCATGGAAAATATGGATGGTCTGGAATTGACCCAGCGTGTCATGGCTGAAGACCCTCGACCGATTTTGGTGATCAGCAATTTTGTGCGAAAGACAGATGTTGATAATGTCTTTCGCCTGCTACAAGCTGGAGCGGCAGATGTTTTCCCCAAACCTTCAACCGATTCGCCTACCGATTACGAGCAACTTAAAAGCGCTCTGGTTACCAAGATCAAAGTCCTTTCCCATATGAAAGTGAGTGTTAAACGACCAGGACAGTCGCTGAACGCCAAGCCGATAACCTCTGGGGCATTCTCAAGCAATCAACCGCTGATGACCAATGTCAGCTCTCGCGTCAAGGCGATCGCCCTTGGCGCTTCCACAGGCGCTCTGCCAGCCATCCAGAAGATTGTTTGCCAACTGCCAGGGAATTTCCCCTTGCCGATCATTTGTACGGTACACGTCAGTACAGGTGTTTTGTCCGGATTGGTCAATTGGCTGTCCGCTGAATGTCCGTTAAGGGTGAAGATTGCCGAAGTCGGCGAGTCTCCCGCACCGGGAACTGTTTATTTTGCTCCCGAAAAAAACGATCTAGAATTAGACGCTCGCGGCAAGTTCATTTATTCAGACTGTCCCGAAACGAACAAGCATTGTCCCTCCATCACAGCTACCTTCAAATCCATCGCCAGGTTCTATGGCAAGGCAACGGCTGGAGTGTTATTAAGTGGGCTGGGTCGTGATGGTGCAGAAGGCTTGCAGGCAATTGCTCAAGCCGGAGGTATTACAGTTGCCCAAGAGGAGAAAGGAGGTGGAGCGTTTGGCATGGTCAAAGAAGCTATGAACCTGGATGCTGTGCAACAGGTGCTTGCCATTGACAAAATTGCCCCGTTCTTGCTCAAGACCATATCCGGATAATTAGGAGACTCTGAATCGGGAGCGTATCAACCTGCATTCCACCCTTTTAAACGGAAGTTCCCCCATATCGCGGGGGAACTTCCGTTTAACTGTACTAGTGCTAAATTTTCATCACTGAGGGGAAATGGTCGCTCGGTATTCTCTTGACTCATGGCTTTTCTTGCCAGATGAGCAAGTTGTGAGTAAATGATACTTGACCTTACAACTGCGGTGGAAATAGGAGAATTATTTGCTTTAGCTTCAAAATGTAACAGAATGCAAAGTATAATGAGTGCGAAAGCACACCGAATAAGCACTTAATTAAGAGTAGTACCAACACACATGCGAGTTGCGATCGCTGGAGCGGGTCTAGCAGGGCTTGCCTGCGCCAAATACCTGACCGACGCGGGTCATACCCCGATAGTATTAGAACGCCGAGATGTTCTTGGTGGCAAAGTTGCCGCGTGGAAAGACGAGGACGGAGACTGGTACGAAACCGGTTTACACATCTTCTTTGGTGCCTACCCCAACATGCTGCAACTGTTTAAAGAGCTGGACATTGAAGACCGGTTGCAGTGGAAAGAACACACGATGATCTTCAACCAGCCAGAGAAGCCTGGTACTTACTCCCGGTTTGACTTTCCGGATTTGCCAGCACCGATTAATGGCATCGTGGCGATTCTGCGGAACAACGATATGCTCACTTGGCCGGAGAAGATTCGCTTCGGTCTGGGTCTGATTCCGGCGATCATTCACGGACAGAAGTACGTCGAGGAAATGGATAAATACTCCTTTTCCGAGTGGCTGAAGCGACAAAATGTGCCGCCACGGGTGGAGAAGGAAGTCTTCATAGCCATGTCCAAAGCGCTGAATTTCATCGACCCCGATGAAATTTCCTCAACCGTAATCCTGACTGCCCTCAACCGCTTCCTTCATGAAAAGAACGGTTCTAAGATGGCGTTCTTGGATGGTGCCCCGACAGAGCGATTGTGTCAACCTATGGTAGACTACATTACCGAGCAGGGGGGTGAAGTGCGATTGAATGCACCGATTAAAGAATTTTTGCTCAACCCGGATGGTACAGTACGTGGATTCTTAATTCGCGGCTTAAATGGATCAGCAGATGAAGTTCTCACAGCAGATATGTACGTGTCGGCAATGCCAGTTGACCCGTTGAAGGTGATGTTGCCAGAACCCTGGCGTCAAATGGATTTCTTCAAGCAACTGGATGGCTTAGAAGGCGTGCCTGTGATTAACCTGCATCTATGGTTCGATCGCAAGCTGACAGAGATTGACCATTTGTTATTTTCGCGATCGCCCTTACTCAGCGTGTATGCTGACATGAGCAACACCTGCCGGGAATATGCCAACCCCGACCGCTCAATGTTGGAATTGGTTTTAGCGCCAGCAAAAGATTGGATTAATAAATCCGACTCCGAAATTGTAGATGCCACAATGGCAGAGTTGGAAAAACTCTTCCCCAATCACTTTGGCTCAGACAATCCAGCAAAACTGCTGAAATATCACGTTGTCAAGACTCCTCGTTCAGTCTATAAGGCAACCCCAGGACGGCAACAACACCGCCCTTCTCAGGAAACACCCATCGCTAATTTTTATTTAACTGGCGATTACACCATGCAACGCTACTTAGCGAGTATGGAGGGTGCCGTACTTTCTGGTAAGCTGACAGCGCAGGCAATTGCGAGGAGTCAGGAGAAAGGCGTCATGCGCCAGGAGCCAGAAGTGCAACTCGCTTCTACCCCTAGCCCCCAATCCCTAGCCCCTAGCCCTTAGCTTCCAGCCTGCTACGAATGCTCCAACTGCCTAACTCTCCACGCATGAGAACGCTGGCCTCCCGGTCGGACGCTTACGAGTTCTGCCGTCAGATCACGCAAAAATACTCCAAGACGTTTTATCTCGGCACGCTACTGATGCCAGAGGAAAAACGTCAAGCTATCTGGGCGATATACGTTTGGTGTCGGCGCACTGACGAACTGGTGGATGGTCCCCAGTCTCGCTTGACGACCCCAGAGACACTAGATCGGTGGGAACAACAGCTAGAATCCGTCTTTGCGGGACAGCCGATAGACGACCATGACGTGGCTTTGGTCGATACGCTGCAACGCTTCCCGATGGATATCCAGCCGTTCCGGGATATGATCGCCGGTCAGCGGATGGACTTGTACCGCAGTCGTTACGAAACCTTTGAGGAGCTAAAGCTCTACTGTTACAGAGTGGCGGGTACAGTGGGTTTAATGACTAGCCCTGTCCTGGGTTTTGATGACGGTGGTAGCAAAGTTCCTTGGGCGTGCCAACTAGATGCCAATGCTCCTATGGAAGAAGCGATCGCCTTGGGAATCGCCAATCAGTTGACCAATATTCTCCGAGATGTTGGGGAAGACGCTCATCGGGGTCGAATTTACCTTCCCTTAGAAGAACTGGCATTGTTCAACTATACTGAGCAAGATTTGTTGAATGGCGTTGTTGATGACCGTTGGCGCGAACTCATGCGCTTCCAAATTCAACGAGCGCGTAAGTTCTATGCCCAAGCCGAACGGGGAATCAGGGCACTCAGCCCCGACTCCCGTTGGCCTGTTTGGGCAGCATTAATGCTCTACCAGGGCATTCTCGATATCATAGAACGCAACGAGTACGATGTCTTTAGCCAAAGAGCTTACGTTCCTAAGCCTAAGAAGCTGCTGTATTTGCCTGTTGCGTGGCTAAGAGCGCAAGCACTATGAACTACTGCCAGTGCCTTACGACTCTGGCAGTTTCTGTACTCAATGGGGAATGCCTCAACTTGGGTTTACGTCCAAGTTTTGGTCTTACTTCCCCTCCTACAGCAGAGACGGCTGCTCCATCCGTCTTTAGCATTCTGATACCTTCTGCCCTAATGTTCGTTGCAGCATTACTATCGCGGTCGTGATGAGTTCCGCAGTTAGGGCAAGTCCACTGCCTAACATCAAGTGGTAACTCATCAATTTGATAGAAACAATTAGAGCAGAGTTTAGAACTGGGAAACCATCGCTCAATCTCTACCAGCTTTCCGCCTTTTTTCTCAAGTTTGTAGGCTAAGAAGTTGGTAAACATTCCCCATCCTGCATCAGAGATTGCTTTCGCTAAATTATGGTTACGAAT
>JALYGX010000368.1 GCA_030776905.1 Cyanobacteriota bacterium
AAGGAGGGAACTGCTCAATGCTACCAAGTCTCGCGCATTAGCCGTACCCGAACCTGCACGACCCGTCAGCCGTTCCAAGTCGTAGATTTGGCGCAATAACTGCCGTAAGTCTTCCCGTAATCCGCCATTTTCAAATAATTCCTGAATCGTATCGTGCCGCGCCCGGATTCCTTTAATATCCAGGAGTGGTTGTAAGAGCCAACGGCGTAGTGCCCTGCCTCCCATTGCCGTGCTAGTTCTATCCAACGCCCAAAGTAGGGAACCATGAAATGTGTTATCCCGGACTGTTGCCGTAATTTCTAGATTGCGACGGCTCTGGTGGTCGAAAATTAGATAGTCGGCAATGGTATAAGTGCGTAAAGTTTGGAGAGCGACATAATTTTCTTTTTGGGTGTCTTCCAGATATTCCAACAAGCCACCAGCCGCACGAACACCGAGGGGGAGATGTTCACAGCCTAACCCTTCAAGCGATCGCACTCTAAACCGCTCTAATAATCGTTGTCTCGCTTCCCCGGCAGAAAAAGGCGTTTGTGAACGAAAGGCATAGCAAAATGCGTTGGGTAGACACTCCGGCAACTGCTCCGATTTTTCCCCTGGTCGTAGCATACTGACCAAATCCGGTGCATTTGTGGGAACCAATACTTCCGAAGGCTGCAAGCGCATCAATTCTGCGGTGAGGAGTTCCAAATCCGTAGATTGCGTCGTGAAGAACTCGCCTGTGGAGATGTCTGCATACGCCAAACCCCAGTGATTTCCAGCAATCACTACAGCCGCCAGGAAGTTATTACGTCGGGCATTGAGCATCCCGTCATCGAGTAAGGTACCGGGGGTGAGAATGCGCGTTACCTCACGGCGCACCTGACGTCCTTCTTTCGCCGCCACTGCCGCGTCTTCAACTTGGTCACAAATTGCGATCGCAAACCCGCGTTCTACCAGCATCGTACAGTAGCGATCCAAGGCATGGTGAGGGACACCCGTCATAAAAACTCGCCCAATTCCCTTACCTGCCTCCTTACTCGTTAAGACAAGTTCCAGTTCCTCCGCCAGTATGCGGGCATCCTGAAAGAAGGTTTCATAAAAGTCTCCCACTCGATACAGCAACATTGCATGGGGATACTGGTCTTTCATATCAGCAAAGTGCTGCATCATCGGCGTTAGTTTACTACGATCTACCGTCCGATAGTCAGCGTTTTCCGCTGTGACGCGCTGTGCCTTCTCGGTAGCACGAGTTGACTTGGAACCGTTGGGTTCGTTGGGAGGGGTAGATGCTTCGAGGTATCCGCTCATGACCAGTCAGTAGATTGCCAGGTTCTTAATGACTTTATCGCAAGCGAGGGATGAGCGTCACTGAAGGCAAATAAATGCAAACTACCTTCGAGTTAAAACACACGGGAGTAATGCAGTTGGATGTAACAGAGAACTGAGCTGGGCTTGTCCTATGAGCGTGAACATCGGGAGCTGGATGCGGCGAAAGCAGCACGTCCAAATCTAACTGAGAGGAGCGAGGCATATCTAAAAATGAATTGATTCATCTCTGAATAAAATTTAAGTCTGCGCCAAGAGTAGAAATTTTTGTAATTTTATCAACTGTTGTTATGTAACGTTTTCTACAATTATTGAGCTGTACTAACTGTTAGTTCTAGGTAGAATGGAAAACGATATTGTTCTTTTTCTTGTTAGTGTTGCTGTACTTGCCCTCTATCTCATTTTCTCCGCGCTGACTGAGATGGGTACGAAACTCCCTTGGAAGAAATAACAACAAAAGAGAAATCAATAAGTCTAATCAATAGAACACAGGACGGATCTATAGTACCTTTTACCTACAAAATTCTAGTGTTTTTGTAGAGTGGGCATCTTACCCGTCCAAAGTCACTAAATTTAATTTCCAATAAAATCTATATCAATTATTTTTAATCCTATAGAAGTATTGATAAATTTCTTGAAAACCTAAATCTGAATAAAGATTCAAAGCTGCTTCATTGCTTGCAACTACTTGTAAATAAGCTTTTGTTGCACCTTTGTTTTTAGCCCAACTTAAAATATTCAATATCAATTCTCTTCCATATCCTTGTCTTCGCTTATCTTTAGCTGTAATAATTTCAAAAAGTCCAATATATTGATTTTCTAGGATTCCCAAGCCGCAAGCTACAACTTGATTATCCTTGATTAATACAGCAAAGCATTTTTCTGAAGCAATATTATGTAAGATACCTTTGAGTGATTCCTCTTCTTCTAGAGGGATTTATCGTAAGTAAGTAAAGTTTTCTAACCACTCTTGAGAAAACTCTGTCCAAAATCTGATTGTACTTGTGGGTTGAGGTTGAAAGACTTCTAAATCCTTGACTTGAACAAAGCTAACATCCTTCTTCTCAAATCCAGATGCTTCTAAGATTTTATCCAAATTTTCAGGATGGGCAAGAGGCGTTATCCGAAAAATCGTAGTAAGGTTTTTACTCGAATAAACTTCCCGGCATCTTTTAATTTTCCCCTGAACGTTTTCAGCACCTCTATAAACAGGATTAACTGAATTAGCTCGTTTAGTATGTCCATTGGCAAATCGTAAAATCCAACCGTCGTAGAGGATTTGTTGTAAGGAGAGCCAAGCGTTCAGAGATATCTCTGCAATTGTCCTGATCAGCTTATGAGAAGTTCTGTCCATCACTAATAGGGTCGGTTTCACAACTAGCAGTACCCGACTAAATGACAGCTAGCGGAGCAACAATACTAACTAAATTACTTTTAGACAGGCAAATTTGGCTTTGTGTTCATCAATCGAGCAGCTACCTTTCTAACCCATAATTGCTTTGCGATATAGCCTGGTAATTGGCTTCAACTCAAGCATCAAGAGGACTAATGCCAAACATCGCTAATAATCTAGATCTAAAATCTGTTGGTTGTGGGGTGAAATCGTCAATCCAGGCTGTTCGTTGCTGAGCTAACTGGTTAGCTTGCCAGACTCTACCACTTGTCACATCTAGGCAGGTTAGCCAACCTTTCCCGTAAACCCTAGTATCAATGCAAATGGCGTGACCAAGATTAATCGGTAAACCACTTTTTTGGCTTGTATGTCCACATACCATCGTTTTGCCGGAAAAGTGGGGAGCTGGATGACGAAACTTTTTCCAAAAGAGCATAGAAGGGGGTTGCTGTGCCAGAGCCAGATTAGCATCAGCATTAGCATGGACGAAAAAGTGTGTATTTGTCTCGTACCAGTCTAGGCAGACATTCTCAATAAAGTCCCAGTGCTTGTCAGGCACATCCGACAAC
>JALYGX010000369.1 GCA_030776905.1 Cyanobacteriota bacterium
GACTTAAACTTCTCGAATATTTCCTGTGCATAGCCAGTTGGTTCACCCTGGTGAGTTAAGCAGCGTTTATATAAGATGTGATCCGAAAGTAAGTCAGGAGTAAGCCGTACACTGTAGCCTCTACGAAGCAAGATTCCCGATTGCTCAAGAATGCCTCTAATACTGACAAGCTTTGAGCGTTCGATTTTAAGAAAATCTGCTGCAACCTGTTGAAATTGCTCATTAGTTAATCGAATTGGCGCAACAGCAGCAATTAACTCTAAAAATCTTTTACCGAGTTCTGGTTCGATTTCATTACTAACTTGCCCAATTATTAGATCTTGGAATTTGGTCAGTAGATAATCCTGAAAGTCTTGGTCGCGCTCCAATAACTGTGGAGCTACTTGCTTCTCTGCTAATAGCCGTCCGCCAATCACAGTAAACAGGGGACAATCTCGCGTGACTGCTGCCAATTGTTCGGCAAAATGGGCATATTCGTTGCCAAGTGCCTGACGTGCTAACTGCTTGACTTCCTCAAGTTTCAAATTCTCCAATTCAAGGGATGGTTTAATCTCACCACAGTCAAAACGTGCTTTGTCAAAGACTGAGCGAAGTTGATCGATACCCTGAGGTCTACATGAGAGAAGTAGCTTTATCCGTTGAGAATGTTGTCTCGCGAAAGCTAACAGAAATTCCAAGCCTTCTTGTTGATTTGCATCATCTACAACAATCGCAGATGGCTCTATGGGCAACTCATCCAAACTCTCAGGAGTAATAGGCGCTGCGGAAAACCGCAACACAACGTTTTGATGCCGATTATCAAACTCTTCTGAAAAAGCATGGAGCAGCTTTGTTTTACCAATGCCACCGCGTCCAGTGAAGAGGAAAACCCTCTGCTCTTTTGACTCCACAAATTCATGCAGTCTTTCAATCAACTCAGTCCGACCTACCAGTGACCAAGTATGATTGAATCGATTCTTATGATTCAGCAGCTCACGAAAGAAATCTGCTGATGAAACAAAGGTTGTGAGTCCTGCAAGCCCCAAAAATGCTCTTCGCCACTCAGGATTGAAGTGAGTTTCAACGAGACGACGAGCAATATCTGGCGGGAGTTCTCTCACTTTGAGAGAGATATCCTCTACATCCCACACATCCCAGTTTGGGTGTTTATCAACCTCGTCTCGCACTTCGCTAGTTGCTTCACAACTCAGCAGCAAAATGTATTGATTAGCTGTATAGGTTGCTTTCTGAATGGCTTTCTGCGTTTGACCTGCCGTATATTTCTTATATCGCTTGCATTGAAACACCCATCGTTCGCCATTGCCAAAGTCAGCGAAAATATCAATCCCTCTTTGAAAATCGCCCTGTTTTCCATATCGATGACAATCTTTGACCTCAGCAGACTGAGAAATCAAGTCAAGACAAAATGCTTCAAAACGATCCCATGACCAATTAGGGTCATTAAAGGGTAATTGGTTTGGGCGTGGCGTGACTGGTGGCAGAACCATCTATGGCTGGTACTCTATGAACTTCAGCAGAGTAATGACTTATCCCCAGGATAGCGACTGACTTTTGAGATGCTGCCAGTTGTAAGCGATCGCCTACTCTCGATTATTCAGCTCCTAACTTAATAGTACAATTGTTCTATATTTTCGTAACGCGATCGCGAATAATGACTTCAAAGCTGACTACCGCGTCGGCGCAACTAGCAAAAGTCCTGTAACCAGCGAGATGAGGGCGGCTGCATAAAATACTCCTTCTAGTCCGCCGTAACCTAGCACTGGCGCTAGTAGAATCGGAGAAAAAAATTGTCCCAAGAAGCCTACTCCCGTTCCCATTGCTAGAACACTCGACTTTTGTTCTGCGGGAGCTAAGTTTGCCAAAGTGCCGTAAAGAGTAGGTAGCACAATGCCGAATCCTACGCCAAAGAACACGGCTGTTAGGAGAATCCAACTGAGTTGATGTAGTAGCGGGATGGTTGTCAACGTTACAGCCATTAACCCACATCCTAAGGCTATAGATCGGGCGGCTCCCAAAGTTTTTTCCAACCATTTAGCGCCAAATGCGGAGATAGTCGCTGCCCCGATCGCTCTTGATGCTAAAACAATTCCGTTGAGAACGGCACCTGCTCCAATTGTCTGCTTAAGGTAGAGGGGTGCATAAATGACTACGGCATACATGGCAACGGATGCAAGGCTAATGCAGAGTAAGAGTCGCAGGGTGTAGGGATGCACCAAAACTGTTTTCCGTTTACTGGCAGAGTCTTTGGCATTTCGCTTTGCCGCCCTATCCGCCACAGCTTTTTCCCGTGACTTCAATGGTGTCTTTTCCTTCAAAATGATTGCTGCTAGAAGAGCGAGTGGTAGTCCCAACCCATAAAGGTAGAAGGCGTATTGCCACTGGTATGAACCCACCCAGCCTCCTAGCAGAGGGAAAGCGATACCCGTGAGGGTGAGGGTACTAGTAGCGTAGCCCATCGCTTGCGATCGCGCTTCGCCTTCATACCAACTTGCCAATAACCCTAAACTCGCTGCGGCAATACCCCCACTCGCCGCCCCCAGCAATCCCCGCGTTACCAATAGCGGTGCGATAGTTTGCATAAAAGCGCCTGCCATGCCAAATAGGGCGTAGAGAATTAGCGAAGGGACAAGTACTTGCAAGCGACCTACTCGGTCTGCCAAGATTCCCAAGGGTAGGCTGAATAAGGCAATCGTCAAGCAATGAAGACTTACCAGGTTAGCGCCTAACCCTGGATCAAAGTGGAGTTGTTGCACCATCTCTGGGAGAATTGGAGCAACAACTCCCCCCGCCATACTGGTGAGGGAGCCGGCTAACAGCAACACTAAAAGTTTAGAATCACGCAACATCAGCAATAACCTGTAATCTTTCGTAACAATACCGTAACTCCTTAAACTACAGATCATTAGACGTTGTTGCAGCTTTTTTGGTTCATACAGAGCCAGTTGATTGACTAAAGAGAGTATCGGACGCTAAATATTGTCAGATAAACGGCAACAGAGGCAGGATTAATGGAACTGGCGACAACCCTAACAAGCCAGACAGTTCAGAACGCTGTCAGAGAGGTGGGCATCAACCCAAATTACTGGTATCCAGTGGGTTGGGCAGACCAACTCATGCCTGGAAACGTCATGCCTGTGAAGATTTGGCAGCAGGCGATCGCAGTTTATCGGGATACCGATGGTCAAATCCATGCCTTAGAGGATGCTTGCGCCCACAAAGGTGTAGCGCTGCACAAAGGTAAAGTCCAAGGTTGTCACCTGACGTGTAAATATCATGGCTGGGAATTTAACGGCAGTGGTGAATGTGTTAGCGTTCCCTACCTTCCCAAAGAACAAAAACTGCCCCGCGCCCCAGTCCGCAGCTACCCAATCCAGGAAAAATATAATCTGATTTGGGTCTTTCCTGGCGATGAAGCTATAGCCGCCACCTGCCAACCGCCGGATATGCCCGAATTTCAACATCCTGACTGGTTGATGGTGACGCTAACCGCTCGGATGCCGGCTCATTTTTCCATCTGCAATGAAAATTCGATGGATGTGTTTCATGGGTATTTGCACCAAAATCTCCAAGGCTGGTTCAATCCAGTACTCAAGAGTTTGCGGCAAACGGAAGGTAGGGTGTGTGCTGAATATGAGGTTTCCTATAAAGGTCGCATGGCGAAGTTTTTAGGCTTAAGCGATCGCGCTGATGAAATCACCACCCGCACTATCTCCGTTCAATATCGCTACCCTCACTACTACAGCTTTCTTGAGGATATTTCCACGCTCTATCTGATGCGGCTACCCGTGGGACCCACAGAAAGTCGCTCCTTTGCCATGTTCTTTTTGAAAATCCGCCTACCCAAATGGCTGAGGACGCGAATCCAACCGCTGCTGCAAACTATTCTCAGTCGCTTCGTGTTTATGAAATTTCTCAATCAAGATATCGAAATGATAGAGAGCGAACAGCAAACCTACCTGGCAAATCCTCAGCGGCGCTATGTGGAAATCAATCCAGCGATTATTGCAGTTGAGCGGCTTATAATCCGGCAATACGAACAATTTATGCAAGAATCGAGTCAACTGCATACGATTCAGAACCGACGAGCTGAAGCAATTGCTTCAGGTCAAGATCAAGCTACCAAAGACAACCCGATTGGATGAAAGCAACTGTATTAGAACTAGCAAAGACGATAACCCGTCCCCAGCAGAACCGGATTGGGGTCACCGATAGCGGTCAAGGCTCACAGGTAAATCCTATGAGTTCTTCGCCAATCCAGCAGAGGTTCATACCTGGAAATCTAAAAACTTGTAAGAAAATATACTGATGAATCATAAGCGATACCTGCGGCGAGGTGCGCTAACGCTAATTTGGGAAAAGGCGACAGGAGTAAATTCGTGCAACTTATTAAAGAGTATGTCCAGCGTTGGTATGAAAACGATCTCGATCCCGATGAGTATCTTTGTCATCAAAAGCAGGGAAATTTAATCGAAATTGAAGCCGTTGCCACGGGCGAACGTCAGAAGGTACTGACTTTCTGCACCAATGATGTTTTGGGTTTGGTTCAGGAAGAGGCAGTAAAACAAGCCGCCATTGATGCCATTCTCCAGTATGGAACGTCGAACAGCTCTACCTCGGTTTTGAGCGGTCGGATCGATTTACATCGGCAACTGGAAGCGGAAATTTCAGCATTTAAGCACCTACCTCACACGCAGTTGTTCCTAAATGCCTGGATGGCGATGCAAGCGTTGATGGATGCCTTCTGTCACTTCGCCATTCCCGTACCGGGATTTCAGAACACCCGCGAAACGTTGATTCTCACGGATGTTCTCAACCACGGTTGCATTGTTTCAGCGATCGCCAATGCTGGCACTCGTTCCGGTAAATTATTCGGTCATAGTCCCCGTGTCCGCGTTAAAGCCTATCGCCACTGCGATGTCGATGACTTAGCCCGCAAGCTACGTCGGTATGCTCAAAGTGATGACCGGATTATGGTGGTGTCCGATGCCGTGTTCTCGATGGACGGTGATATCGCACCCCTGCCAGATATGCTCGACGTGCTGCAAAGTTACGATGGCAGCGTATTGGTGATGGATGAAGCTCATGCTAGCGGTGCGATCGGTGCGACAGGCAGAGGGATTTACGAACACTTTGGGATTCTGCCGCAGCACGCGATCGAGCGGGGCATTGTGCCGCTGATTATGACTACATTCTCTAAGTTTGCCGCCTCTGCGGGTGCTGCCATCAGTTCTCATGTGGCAGAACTCATCCCCCTATTGAATGTCTCTCCCACCTCAATTGGCACGATTTCCTTATCACCACCCCTAGCGGCGGCGGCGTTGGAAAGCGTGCGTCAAGTGCGGCGATTTCCCGAACGGGTGAAAACGCTTCAGGACAATACGCAGTATTTGCGATCGCGTCTGGAAGCCCATGATTTTGCTGCGATCGGCGAAACTAATGTAGTCCCCGTAGTTTTGCCAGAAGAAACCAATCCCAAAATTTTCGCAAGACAACTGATGGAACAGCATGGAATCTGGGTTTCTCCCATCTGGTTTATTGCCAAACCCCGCCTCCGCATAACGGTTAATGCCCTCCATACTCAGGAAGAGATGGATCAGTTAGTCGCGGCAATGGTGGCGACGCGGGACTTGTTGTATAATCCCGTGATTAGTGCTTAATTATTGTCATTGGTCATTGGTCATTGGTCATTAGGTATCGGTCATTGGTCATTGGTCATTAGTTCTTAACAAAGGACAAAAGACAAATGACGAAGGAAAATTATCTGTCAGCTCAGATTCGGGTTGTAAGTACTCCAGCAGATAGCGAAATGTTTCTGGATGTACCAGCACGAGTTTATGCCAATGAACCCTACTGGGTGTCGCCCTTACGCAGCGATGTTGCCAAGCAGTTTGCACCCAGTAATCCTTTTTTTCAATACGGAAAGTTACAGCAGTTCATTGCTTTAGACCAAGGTACGAAAAATCCTCAAGCAGTAGGACGCATTGTTGCGGCTATAAATCAGCGATTGATTGAGCGAGAAGGGCAAAATGTCGGTTTGTTTGGGTTTTTTGAGTGCATTGCCGATTTTGCTGTTGCTCAGGCATTACTTGATGCGGCTTGCCAGTGGCTGCAAGAGCAAGGCATGACAAGAGTCCGGGGACCAATCGATCTATCTACCCACAACAATTGTTTATTCTTAGTTGATGGCTTTGATTCACCACCGATGGTGATGATGCCCTACAATCCTCCCTACTATCCAGAATTTATAGAACGGGATGGTTGGCACAAAGCTAAAGATGCCTATGCTTATGACTTTCCTCTCGACAAACCCTTACCAGCAGAATTTGAGAAAGCCTATCGAATTGCTTGTAAATCTGGCATTAATTTTCGTCCTCTGAGAAGCAAAGGTGAAGGCTTTGAGCAAGATTGCATCAGTCTTTATCACCTCTTTACCAAAGCCTTTGCCAACAACTGGAGTTCAACACCGCGTACTGAGGAAGAATTCCTAGAAGAAGCAAAAGCTTTGCAGAGTTTGGTCGATCCAGATGTTTTTCCTGTAGCGGAATACAACGGTGAAATGGTTGGGTTTTGGATGGGGCTACCTGACTACAACATCCCACTCAAACACGTTAAAGGAAAACTCAACTGGTTAGGAATTATCAAATTTCTCTGGTACCGTCGTCAAATTGACCAAGGACGTGTCATCGCCATTTGCTCGCTGCCAGAATATCGGCGCAAAATGGTGCCTTTAGCGTTAATTTATTTAGGAATGCAAGGAGGTATCCAAAAAGGTAAACCGTATAAACGGGCTGAACTTTCTTGGGTTTACGAAGATAATTTTCCCTCTCGCAAGCTAATCGAAGCGTCCGGCGGCAAAATTTATAAAACCTACCGTATCTACGAAAAAGCATTATGAAAGCGCTGGTAACTGGAGCAAATGGATTTACAGGCTCTCACTTAGTAAAAGCTTTAGAGCAAAACGGTGATACGGTTGTTGGTTTGGTACGCAAGTCTAGCAATCTAGCACGTCTATCGAATTGTAATGTGCAATTGGTTTATGGTGACCTTAGCGATCGCGATGCCTTGCGCACGGCAATGACTGGGGTAGATACAGTTTTTCATACCGCTGCTTACGTAGAGCTAGGGATTGTCGATGAAGGCGAAATGGAGCGGGTGAATGTGGAAGGAACCCGCGCTGTGTTGGAAGTCGCTCAAGCCATTGGCGTAGCGAAAATGGTGTATTGCAGCACGATTGGCGTATTTGGCGACACCCAAGGGCAAGTGATTGACGAAACGTTCCAACGAACCCAAACTAACTTTTCTTCTGCCTACGATCGCACAAAATACGAAGCTCAACAATTAGTCGATCAATTTGCTGCCCAAGGTTTACCTGTGGTTAGCATCCTCCCTTCTGGGATTTTCGGGGCAGATGACCCTCATTTTGGTCCGGTGATGCAGCAATTTCTCAAAGGAGGGCTGAAGTTGTGGGCGGGAGGCGATCGCGTTACTGGTATCGTCCATGTCGATGACTTAGTTGCCGCTATGATTCTGGCAGCAGAAAAAGGCAAGCCTGGAGAATACTACATCATTTCTGCGGGCGACCTGACCACCCGTGAAATGTTTAATATCCTCAGCCAAGACTCAGGCATTCCCGTTCCTCGCGAGGCTCCTAAATTCTTAGTCAGATTAGCAGGAAACTTACTCGACCCGATCGGACGCTTACTCAAATGGCAACCCCCTCTCAGTCGGGAGCGGGTTCACTACGTTTATGACCGTTGCGTGCGGGTGGATGCCACCAAAGCTCGTCAGGAACTGGGTTGGCATCCCCGCTCTGTCAGGCACACTCTACAAGAGATAGTCCGAATCCTGACAGCGTGAGGCGAAGTACCTACCAAAAACCAGGAATCGCTAAGTAATCACATCCTCCGGCAACCTAACTTCCCGTTCCACCGAGAGTCCAGCCAGAAATTGTCGGTCTTCGCTAATATGGGGAAATTTTAGCTGGGAATCCGGAATCCCTCGTTCTAGCTGACGCTGACGCAGGATAGCAAAGCTGCCAGGAGCGAGGATGCGTAGGCAAGGCGGCGGCACCTGATCCCGGCGCTTGATTGCGTAAGAGGTGTGAATTTCCTGGAGCGTGCGGTCAAAACTTGCCAGAAAGCCTTGGGGATTAGCTAGTGTATGACCAGGAAGCAACTCAATATTAACCAGATACTGTGCGGGGATTTCCTGTTCCGATAGGGTGATACAAAAATCCTCCAAGGGTAAGCTAAATTCTTGCTGTAGTGCTTGCATCACCTGGGTGACGTGATACTCCGTTGTCTTCTCTGTAGTGGAGGACAGCAGTCCGCCACGTCGGTAACGGAAGACAATCAGCGGAGCCGTCCCATAAAACCCCACTACTTCCACCACATCACCAATATCGTATCGGTAGAAGCCGCTGTAGTTAGTACTAAGGAGACGGTAGCGTTCTCCAACTTTCACCTCTGTGGCAAGAAGGGTGTTGGGATGTGCCGCCTCCCACTGGTCTTGTGGGACAAACTCAAAAAAGCCGCTTTCAATTGCCAAGACACTGCCATCGGTGTCAACGTCGGGGTAGATGCTAAAGGTGGCTTCAGCCGATGAGTAGACAGCTCCGAAAACTGGTGTATCACCGAAATACCCAGGAAAGCGCTCAAAGTAAAAATCTGATGTCCCCCCCCGTGCTGTAGCAACGAAAGACAGACTAGGCCATGCCAATTTCGGTGTCAGCCTTCCTTGAGAGTCCAAAATCTTCCGCAATTGGGCAGCACGGACTGGGTTAGCTGACCACTGACGTTCTAATGTGGCACGCACCGATGGCTCTAGTTCCAGCCAAGTAGCAATAGTACCCTTCTCTAAGTCTTGGATTAGGTCTTCAGCGTACTTCTCCAAGTAGTCACAGATCCGCAGGACGAGCATAGGAAAGTTGGCTCCGATGCTACGTACTGACGACTCGCGTAAGGCAAATAGTAAGGAAATATAGTGGCGGGCTAGGCTATTACCGGGTAGTAGGGTCTCGAAAGGGTGGGCAAACAGTTGCTCATAGAGGAACTTGCCCATGCGTAGTACACCGACACTGGCGGGTCCATACTCGATCCCGCCTGGAGTACGTCCTAGCAGTTGGGCTGAGTTGGTGGCGAGAATTTTGCCAAATTTTTGTCCCCGTGTTTCTAGGGCGTCAGCTAAAAAACCTATGCTAGTCACATTAGCCCGTCCCAATGACTTCTGAAAGCGCTGGGTTACTGGAATCAGTTTCTTGGTGCCAGTGGAGCCACTAGTGAGGTTGAGATACACTACTGGATCGGGAGTTAAAATATTTGGCTCACCTTGAGCAATGCGCTTGGTGTAAGGTTCATAGCTGCTGTAGGGCAGCACCGGAACGCGATCGCGAAATTGCTGGATTGTTTTGATGTCACTCAACCCATATTGGCGACCTAGTTCGGTATCCTGATATGCCCGTAACAGGGTGAACAGGAACTCTTCCTGTACAACATCGGTTTGGCGGGTTTTTTTAACGAACTTTGCCTTAGCACGCCGCGCCATAAAAGTCACAATTGGCAGCAAAAAATTTGCCATTAGAGCCTCACACCAGTTAGCAAGAAGGAATTTAGATGTTGATTAAAGCAGATTTTTCAGGTAGCTCCAAACAATTAAGCAGGTGGGTGGAATTGATAGAGATGACGCCTTAATTAACTGCACAAGTTGCTGGTACAAGATGAGACAATCCCTACATCATCAGCACTCAGACGATGTCAAAATACTGGATTGGGTATTTCATTAAGAAAAGTGTGAGGAAGAAAAGTCCATGACTGCTTTAGGAAACACAGCCGTTAGCCTCGCTTGCTTTACCCTGGCATTTATCCTAGCGAGTTTAGTTGAATACTGGCTGCATCGCTTGATGCACGTCTCGCAGCGGATTGGCGAACGTCACCGCGACCATCACCGCCGTAATGAAGGACAGGGTGTGCTGTGGGAGTTCCGAGACTATGTTAAGGGCAGCCTGATAGTCATGTGCTTAATGTTTTTCTACTCTTGGGCTGCCGGAATTGGTTGGTTTCTTGGTGGACTGATGTATGCCGCTTTTTCAGCCTATGCTCATCAGCTACAGCACGAAAACCCAACCAAGTGCTTCTGGATGAAGATGCCCGTTCACTATGTCCATCACAAGTATGGGATGTGGCATCACAACTTCGGTTTAGCAGTAGACTGGTGGGATCATGTTTTTGGGACTTACAAGCCTGTGGAATGGCTGACCCAAGAGGAAGTAACCCAACCAGAACGGGGTTATTGGCAACTTCGCTGGTGGTAGGAAATCTTAAGCGTCGTTTTCTTAGAAGTATTGCCTATCCTCAGTCAAATCTCACTGACTTAAGGGGATTTATGAAAGCTAAAGCAGGTTCGGGTTGAGGCACAAAACCCAAGCCGAACCTAAGATAAGTAGGGTTGGCTGTTGCTCAACCCAACGTACAACTAATGGCTCAATACCATTCATCCTGACTCGGAAGAACCTAAAAAATTTCCAATTTCTCTCGCTTTAGCTAAAGTCTTAGTGATATTGTTCCTACAATACTTTAAGTGTTTCTAGTTGGGTGTCAGTATAGGAGAATTCCTTTGAGCTACTTTCATGAAGCCAAAACCCACTTCGTTGCCAGTCATCAGCATCCGATTAACCAGGTTTTGCACCACCTCACTAATCTGCTGGCGATCGCGGCTGTAGTCTTGCTGTTCTACGACTGGCGGTTAACACTCGTGGCAGGAGTGCTGACTCAAGTCTTTGCCCTAGGTGGACATGCTTTTTTCGAGAAGAATGAACCAGCTTTTAGAAAGTATCCCGGCATCACCATCCTCGCCTCGATGTCGTGGTCGTTTGAACACTGGTTTGGTCTACGCCAAGTTTGGAGCTACTTTAAGCAAAAAACTGCTTAAGCCTTCCTTAATGCTTGGATGCAACCTGTAAATTGCCTGTACTGATCAACGTTTTGGGCAGGTTTCAGGTCTTATCTGTTTTTGTCAACCCTTCACGTCAAAGAGAATTCATGTACCAAGGTTTACTGGTAATTGATGCCGACGCTCATAAGCTAGAAAATCCCCTAGTAATGCGGGATTATATTGAGCCAGAGTATCGCGATCGCATTGGTCTAGTGATTGATAGTCTGGGCGACCAAAGGGCGCGAATTGTAGACTTCAATCCAGCAACAGGTAAAAACGACTTTATGCGGATGTTTCCGCAACCTCAGGGACTGGGTAAAGGTGGCTTTCGGAACCTGCATCCAGATACAACGCTGGGTGCAATGTTCAATAAAGTGCGGATTGAACACATGGACCAAGAAGGCGTTGATGTCCAGGTGATCTATGGCACCCTGAATCTGATCTTCTCCAGCATCATCGATAAGGATTTAGCGATCGCTCTTTGCCGTGCCTACAACAACTACATGGCAGATGACTGCCGGGGATACAATAACCGCCTCAAACCCATCGGTGTGTTACCTCTACAGGACGTGGATGCTGCTGTTGCTGAAATGTACCGTTGCGTCAATGAACTCGGTATGATCAGCGTCGCTGTTGCCCCAAACCTGCCAATCCCGCATCCCAAAGCACCTGAGGCGTTCCCAGATATCCGCACCTGTAAGTCAATTAGCCATCCTGACTTTCGTCCGATCCTCCAAGCCGCAGTAGACCTAAATATTGGTCTTGGCATTCACGGCGGCCCAGGCTCTTACATGGTAGGTGGGATTTCAGACCATACAGAAACTTTCGTCCTCACGCACATTTTTGTCCAGCGAAACCAGCAACAATTGGCTTTAGCGCGGATGGTGTTTGACGGTGCGTTTGAGCAATTCCCCACCCTGCGGGTTGGCTTTTTAGAAGGCGGTTGTGGTTGGTTACCCGATCTTGCCCATGCCTTTCACGAACATTGGGAAAAACGCATCCGGGACTTTGACCCCAAGAATACCTATCGCCCTTCCTTGATGGAGTTTACCAAGCTGATGATTCAGGAGCGGGGTGGCAAGGACAATATCAACATCATCAGTAAGGCGAAAAACATCTTCGATTTATTGTGGAACGCAGAACACGACCCAACTAAGATCGATGATGCCACCCTGTATGAGCATTACGATCTCCGCCATCGCGATCCCCTAGAGTACTTTGAACGGGGTCAAATCTTTACCTCGTTTGAATCGGACGACCCAGGCCCATCTTATCTTCACGTTGCAATGGGTGAAGTCGGTAAGCGACTGACTTGCTTCTCTGGTGACTACGGTCACTGGGATGGCGTACTCAAAGACTGTGTTAAAGATGCAGCGACAGTTGCTGATTATGACCGGGAGCATCTGGGGCTGCTCTTGGGCGGTAATGCACTGGATCTTTATGGCGATCGCTTGCGCCAATCCCTCCCCGCTAACCTTATGGTTGAGAGCGTCTAGTGTAAACGGGAAGGTTGGCTCAAGAGATTAAAGTTGAAAGGTTGAAGGTTAAAACTTTCAACCTTTCAACCCTTCCTCAAGTACAGATTGAGGTACAGGTTTAATATCCCAAATTAAGCCTAATAACCCTAGAAGTCTTATTACATAATAACTGACATCAATTTCCCACCAGTAAAAACCATTTCTAGCTGAAAAAGGATATCTATGATGGTTGTTATGCCAACCATCACCGACAGTTATCAATGATAGCCATACTGAATTTTTACTAGTATCGCCCGTAGCAAACCTTTGATTTCCAATTAAGTGCATTAGAGAGTTTATAGAAAAGGTTGCGTGCCAGAGCAAGACTGTCCTACCCAGAAAACCATAGACAATCATTTCAGCAGGCGAAACTCCTAAGTTAGGATGGTTAACCTGTAAAATACGGTTGGTTTTAAAACTTTAATGAGAAAAATATCGATGAGAGCTGATGCTGACTACCAGCATACCTAAGTAGTAAGAAACCAATACTATAAATAAATCAACCCAAGATATACCTACTACAATAATTCCTACCAAGGTTATAAAATGTATTAGCCATCTTACTTTCTCCAAAAAGAATAATTTTTGTTTTATTTTCTCAAGCTCTATTTTTTCTAAATAATCTCCTTGTTTCGTTGGGATGAGCATGATTAATTTTTAGTTTTAAATAATTCCATAACAATTCATCAGTTTTAAGTTAGGATTGCTACTTATAGGAAAACAGATAGTATCATTTAATGCGAGTTCTATAATGCGAGTTTTACTCCTGTATCCCCTCTTTCCTGAATCGTTCTGGTCATTTGACAAAGCAC
>JALYGX010000370.1 GCA_030776905.1 Cyanobacteriota bacterium
GCTTGGTGGTTGTGGAGAACTGACGCTCTTCTAGGAAAGCCGTCCGACCTTCGAGTGTATCCACCCGTCCGCCCAAGGCTGTCAGTTCTGTTCTAAATTCACTGACCAGACGCTGAAGTGTTTCTAAGTCCTGTCTTCTGACGAACCCTTCTGTGGAAGAGGTGATCAAACGTTCTACCTGGTTTAAACAGGCATTCAATCCGGCGGCAAATTCATAACGGGTGGTGGCGCGGTTGCCTCGGAATGTGCCATCGGGATAACCAGCAATACAACCGTAACGTTCAACAAGACTTCGCAGCGCTTCATAAGCCCAATCTCCTGGTGAAACGTCGCGAAGCTGAGAGACGTTGGTAACCTGGTCGAGGGCGTTGCTGTTATCTTCGGGACTGTTTTGGTTGATTGGATCTAAAACATTGTCCGGGTTAGTCGGTACGACTTGGGTAACTTGGGCAACTGTTTTGTTGGAAGCTGGGACTTCAACTTCACCAACTTTTGGCTCTACTGCAGCTTGTGTGGCAGTTGTTGAAAGAACGGTTGTGTTTTGTGCCACTGGAGCCGTTGGTGCTACGACGCTAGTCAAGTCAGACTTGAAAGTAGTGTCCAACTCCTGCGACTGTACTTCAGGAGCTTGCACCTCGGCAGTTTGAAGCTGGGATGCTTCTTGGGAGACTGGATTGTTAGCGGTAAATAAGCTATTGCTATCAGCAGCACGTACCCTACCCGCAGCAACTAGTAGCATTGCGCCCAGAACCGCTGGGCTAATAATCAAAGATTTCCACATTAATTTAGACATCGTTTTTTTTCCTCACACCCTTTTACAAATTTTTTCCTAAAACCTGACCTATCTAAGTATTGCGTCAAGTTCTCGGTCTTAGGACACCTCGCCGATTTTGCCCTAAACGACCTTTTGCCCATAGTGCGATAACAATACCTGCCCCAAAAGATAGAACTCCTAAATAAACTGGAGGCAATTGTCGGTTATCTAACAGGGGATAGGCGGCTAGGTAGCTGGCTTCGCTGTCTGCTATTTCGCGATCGCACTTAGGGTTATCGGGAGTTGATGCATAGAGGGTTTTTTCGAGTTGGTAGTCCTGGCAGGCCTGACTAGTTTCGCGAAATTGAGGTTGGGTCAGTAGAGATAATACAAATAACCCCACAACCAAGGCGGTATAAACAGGGATAAGCTTTTTACTAATAAGCTTTCCTCGACCTGGCTTGTACCGCTGCCAAGCATAAACGCTCATGACACCCAGTAGCCCGCTCATCACGGGTGTGACGAGCAGTTGTAGGTTCAGATCTGGCAAAGGTGGCGGCTGAAACATAGTACGTTCTATCTCTTGCGAATAACAGGATGAGTAAGCTTTTGGGTCTGGTGCTCTCAGGTAACAAAACAAACGATGAGAGTAAATGCCTAATTGTACTTCTGAATCACTTGAACAAATAACTCAGCACAGGAGTTCTGACTAGTAATCTTCAACTCTACAGGTTTTAGGTTTGCTGAGGAAGCTATTAGACCTAGTCCAGTGCCCTAGTTGTAGATCGTTCTAACGGTTCTTTCCAGCTCAAAAACTGCTCACTTATTGCTCATTTTTCCAATCCAGCGATCGCATACAAATAATAAGATGTATAAAACTTTACAGCAAAAATACAGGAAAAGTCCTGTGGAGTTCCCTGAAGCCTAGCAATATGACTGCTGAAGTATCTTAATTTTTAGCCAACAATAAAATAATTACAATGAAAATTTTGCTGATCTTGATTCTACTCTTGGAGAGCATCGTCACAGGCTGTCAAAATTCTGACTTGGGCAGGAAGCCTGAAACAGGCGAAGCCTCACCTATCCCCACCACCGAAGCCCCACCTACCGAGAATGCGCCCAGCTCATCACCAGCAGCAACAACTCAGACACCGCAATCTTTACCGAGGATAGCCAAGACACCGCAGGCATTGAGCAAGTCTGAGACGAAACCGTCTCCTCGAAGCACCAAGCGGGTAGCGGGGATTCCTAATAATCCGGCTTCTAGTCAGCAAAGTTGCCAGATTGGGGCCTATGTTATTGATAAAGACCCCAAAGGTTTGAATGTCCGCTCTGGACCGGGTAATGATTACAAAGTTATTGATAACTTGCCTACCACGACGATTGGTGTGATTGTTGGGCTGACAGCTTCCCAAGGTGATTGGGTGCAGCTAGGTAAAGCCGAAAGCCCTCAAAAAATTGAATTTCAGGGAAGTGGATGGGTTTACGCTCCACTATTGGGTACTAGTACTCGTGGCTATGCTACCAAGAGCGTTTCAGTTTATCCTAGTGCCAACACTCAGAGCAAGGCAATCGGTCGCATCCCCAGTCAGAGAGGCGTCAAGCTTTTAAGTTGCGATCGCTCATGGGCTTTGGTTGAATACGAAGGATTAAAAGGCTGGATTGCCCCCGATGCCCAGTGTGCCAATCCTTTAACGACTTGCCCTTAGTAGAAATCAAACGCCACCCTAAGCGCGTCGGCTGTTCGTAAACTCGTTTGAGCGTGTTGATGTCCCTGGCAGAAATTGGAGGCGGATTGCGTACTTGGGAAAAGTACATCGTGTCAGTTTCTAAAGGACTGTGACCCCAAATCCCCAAGGCATGACCAAGTTCGTGACGGGCAGTTGCCATCGTGTACTCAACAGTTTGGTCAGGACTAAGCTGAATGGTAAAGCGGTGAGATAAAATTGGGTTAGATGCGTCTACTGCTGGGCGGAGGTAAAACTCATAGCGGGTTTCCGCAGAACGAGCACGAGGTAGGTTGAATTGTCCGGTTTCTCGGTTGAAGGAAGCTTGTAGAGGAGGGCGCGATCGCAAAATCGAGATGTCTGCCGTCGCTGGTTGAGTCACCACTTCTAGAGGCAAATAAACATTCCATTCCTCTACAGCCTTTAATACAGCATTAACCCACTCTTGAAACCGCCGGACGCTAGGGGATGACTCAGTCGGGTCGGTTGGTCGCTCAACATAAACCTTAACGGGAAACTGAGACCACACTAGATAGCCGACAGGAGTTGGTTTAACCTGGGAGACGTAATCACCCGTACCAGTGGAATGCCATTGAGCAAGTGTTGCAGGCAGAGGATGAGTCTGGGGAGCAGGTAAGGAAGACGAAGATAATTCACCTAAAGAGCTGCCTTGAGCCTCTACTCGATGTAACTGAGTAAAAATGACTAACACAGCCGTAGCGATCGCTATTCCTGACACAATGAGGCGTCTCCAGTTTCTTCCCTGGCGACGCCTCAATTTAGATGAAGTTGATGTCAAAATCAAGAACTCAAAACTTCTACTTAGGCAACCAACCGGCGCTCAAAACCACTGTTAAACCAATAAAAATAACGCTGAACGCCCAGGTAACACGGTTCAGGGCTGTCTCTGCACTCTTGGTACTCGTAAACAGTTGAGCTTGACCACCGATGCCCCCAATGCCATCTCCCTTGGGACTATGCAGCATTACCAAAATAACCACACCGAGGGCAGACACTGCCCAAATAAGTTGCAGAACTTGACTAATCGTCATAATGAAAACTCGCTCTGGGAAATTTAGCTCAGTCGTTACAAGGAAACTCGAATCGGCGTCCGATTGGCTCGGACTTCAAATCCAACGGGTTGTAATAGGGAGCGTCCGGTCATCTCTATTGGTTGAGGCAATTTTAAGATTTCCAGGATTGTCGGCGCAAGATCTGCTAAACGCCCGTCGTTGCGCAGGGTGACTTCTGTACCATATCCAGGGATTTTCAGTCCTTCCCCTTCTACCAGAATAAATGGCACGGGGTTAGTTGTGTGAGCCGTCCAAGGATTGCCTGCCTCATCGTACATATATTCAGCATTACCGTGGTCAGCGGTAATCAATGCTGTACCACCCGCTTTGTTAATGCTTGCAATCAGCCGTCCTAGGCAGTGATCGACTGTTTCAACCGCTTGCACGCAGGCTTCCATATTCCCTGTATGTCCCACCATGTCCGTGTTGGCATAGTTGATCACAATCAGGGAGTAAATACGTTTTTCGATGGCGGCGATGACAACATCGGTCACAGCTTCTGCTGACATGGCGGGTGCTTTGTCATAGGTTGCAACCATTGGACTTTGCACCAGTTCCCGGTCTTCTCCCTCAAAGGGCAGTTCTAGACCCCCGTTGAAAAAGTAAGTCACATGAGCGTATTTCTCGGTTTCAGCGGTGCGAAATTGGCGTAAACCGTTGTTGGCAATTACTTGTCCCAGAATGTTGTTCAAGTTCTGAGGCTCAAATGCCACTAGTACTGGGAACGCTGGGTCGTACTGGGTAAAGGTAGCAAAAGATAGGGGCTGAATCTGCTCCCGCTCAAAGCCATTAAATTTTGGGTCAACCAATGCTTGTGTCAGTTGCCGTGCGCGATCGGGGCGGAAGTTAAAGAAAATCACACCATCTCCCGCTTCCACAGCACCAGGGGCAATGCGTGTGGGCAAAACAAACTCGTCTGTGAGGTTTTGCTCATAAGAAGCCTTTAAAACCTCAAGCGCTGATAGCGGAGTGTAATGACCGTCTTCGGTTCCATTCTGGGTCATCACGTCATACGCTTTTTTGACCCGATCCCAACGGCGATCGCGATCCATCGCGTAGTATCGACCGCTGAGGGTGACAATGCGTCCCACACCAATTTGGTCAATGTGATTCTGAATTTTTTGAATCGCCTGAACCCCTTCAGTCGGTCTGGTATCGCGACCATCCGTAATGGCGTGGACGCAAACGTCGGACAGTTCTTGGGACTTGGCGAAATCTAGCAATCCAATCAAGTGATCGAGATGAGAATGCACCCCACCTTCAGAACACAGGCCTACTAAGTGAAGCTTACTGCCTCGACTCTTCACCTTCTGGCAGATTTGCAGCAGTGCTGGGTTCTCTCTTAATGTGCCGTCTTCCACAGCATCAGAGATGCGAACCAGTTCTTGCGGCACCACACGACCAGAACCAATATTCAGGTGACCCACTTCTGAGTTACCCATTTGACCATCTGGCAGCCCCACATCCTTCCCGGAAGTCCGAATCAGTGTACTGGGGTAAGCTGCCCAGAGGCTATCCATTACAGGTGTCTCTGCGGCGGCAAGGGCGTTTCCATCTGTTTCTTCACGATAACCCCAGCCGTCCAAGATGACTAGCACCACAGGAGACACAGGTGCTTGCGTCATAGTATTGCCCTTTAATTGAATAGATGAATTTCACCGCAATGATACCACTGCGATTTACATTCGGTACTGATTTCACTCTTGGGTTAGATTTGGCTATTTTATAGGTAACAAAGACCCTAAAAATACCTCTATATAAAGATTGAAACCTCCTTGAACCTCCAGCTATATCTTTTCAGAGTGGAGATAAGCTCAATAACTTTATCAACTTTTTTATTCTCTCGTTGCCTTTTTTGACATAGCTTCATGCTCTATTAGGGTGTTGCCTAGGAACCCAATTTGCTTAATGCGTGGCTTGCTGCCTGCTTGTGGGGTATTGCAACTATTCGCGAAACAATATCCGCCATTTGAGGCGAATCAGCGTCTCTGCTACTTGCCATCCCTGTACCAACCTATCTGCATGAACGCATAACGGTGCAACGATAGCAAAGTTTTCCCAGGGAGAACGTCAACAGTTTATCGCCGTTTGGCGTCAGCTTTTTTTGCGGCTTTTTCAGCTTTCTTTGCCGCTTTCGCTGCCGCCATAGCTTCTAATCTTGCCTGTTCTTTTTCTTCCGCAATCTTGTCCAAATAGTAATGGTAGTCTCCGAGATAAGTCCGGAATTCACCTTCTCGAATTTCAACAATTTTGTTAGCCACCTGAGAGATAAAATAACGGTCGTGGGAGACAATAATCACCGTACCATCATAATTTTGGATGGCTTCTTCCAGCATTTCTTTAGCCGGGATATCCAAGTGATTGGTTGGCTCATCCAGGATAAGTAGATTAGCTGGACGTAAGAGCATTTTTGCTAAGGCAAGGCGGGCTTTTTCTCCCCCACTGAGAGCTTCAACTTTTTTGAATACAGTCTCGCCGCTAAACAGAAAGCGTCCCAACAGCGTACGGACTTCCTCATTTTTCCAGTCCGGCACTTCATCATGGATGGTTTCCATGACAGTCCTGCTCAAATCTAGAGCTTCTGCTTGATTCTGCTCGAAGTAGCCAGGGAGGACGTTATGATTGCCTAATTCAACAACACCTTCGGTAGGTTGCTCCATGCCCATCATTAAGTGCAGCAGAGTGGATTTACCGGCTCCATTGGGACCGAGGAAGGCAACGCGATCGCCTCGTTCAATTAGTAAATCTGCTCCCAAAAATAAAATTTTGTCGTCGTAGGCATGAACCAAGTCTTTGATTTGCACGACCTCACGACCGCTCCGAGGCGCAGGGGGAAAGCGGAAGTGCAGAGTTCTTAATCCACCGGTTGGTGCTTCAACTCGCTCGATTTTATCTAATTGTTTTTCGCGGCTTTTTGCCTGGGTACTGCGAGTAGCACTTGCCCGGAATCGCTCAACAAAGACTTGCTGCTTTTCTATTTCCTTTTGCTGACGCTCATAAGCACTCATCTGAGCTTCTTGCATCTCGGCTTTCTGTTGCAGATAAGCCGAGTAATTGCCTAAGTAGGTGGTAGAAACGCCGCGTTCGGTTTCCACGATTTGCGTGCAGAGACGGTCAAGAAACTCTCGGTCATGGGAGACAATGACCATCGGGGTTTTTAGCCCTTTCAGGTAAGTTTCCAGCCATTCAATAGTTTCTAAATCCAGATGGTTAGTTGGCTCGTCCAGCAGCAAGAGGTCGGGTTTTTGCAGCAGAATTTTACCTAAGCTCATGCGCATCTGCCAACCACCGCTGAAGGCACTGACAAGGCGATCGCCATCTTCTGCCTCAAATCCCATCTCTGGCAGAATCTTCTCAATTTGTGCGGCTAACCCGTAGCCATCTAACGCTTCAAACAGACGCTGTAGTCGGTCTAGCTTGTGAATTAATCGGTCTAATTCCTCTGGGTTAGCCGTTTCCATGTCTCGCTGCACTTGTCCCAGAGAGTGCTGCACTTGGTTGGCTTCTTTGAAAACCGTCCAAAATTCTTCCCTAACGGTGCGCGTAGGGTCTACCTCAAATTCTTGCGTAAGGTAGGCGATGTGCAAGCTAGCTGGACGAATGATTTCTCCAGTGGTGGGTTCTATCTCCCCAGCAATAATTTTGAGTTGGGTGGATTTGCCTGCACCATTAACGCCGACTAACCCAATGCGATCGCCAGGTTTCACTTCCCAATTCACATCCTTGAGGACTTCGCCTGTCGGGTAAATTTTACTAATATGTTCGAGTCGCAGCATTTCTGTGTCTCCAAGGCAG
>JALYGX010000371.1 GCA_030776905.1 Cyanobacteriota bacterium
TGTCTCTCGACGCTATTTCAATTCCCCCAGAAACAGGTCAATCAGCCGCCGGGTTAATCGTGATCTTACACGGCTGGGGAGCCAATGCCCAAGATGTAGCATCTCTGGTGCCCGTCTTAAATATGCCCGATTACCATTTCTTGCTTCCTGATGCACCCTTTTCTCACCCTCAAGTACCAGGAGGGAAGATGTGGTATGACTTGGAACGAGAAGATTACAAAGGATTAGCACAAAGTCAGGAATTGCTGACAGACTGGCTTAGGTCTCTACAACGTACTACTGGTATCCCTCTTGAGTCCACAATTTTGACTGGCTTTTCTCAAGGTGGGGCAATGACCTTAGATGTAGGGTTAACTGTGCCACTGGCCGGCCTAGTCTGTATGAGCGGCTATTTGCATCGGACACCTCAAGAGGTAGAGCCTCCTTTGCCGTCAGTCTTAATTGTGCATGGTAGACAAGATACGGTTGTCCCCTTAAGTGCCGCTCATCGGGTGCGGGATTATTTAATGAGTTTGGGGACACCGATGCAGTACAAAGAATTTGACATGGGGCATGAGATTCAACTAGATGTCTTAGAAGTGATTCGGGAGTTTATTTTGGTGAATACGTGACTCCTAGTCATTGGTGATTGGTCATTCTTAACGAAGCACAAAGGACAAAGGACAAAAACTTCACAAGGACTTAACTTAATACTTCGTATTGTTCAAACGCATTCCTGTCAGGTAATGACGATAATATAGGAACGGCTGTTAGATCTGTACAGCGCTTAACACAGATGCTAATCAAGGGAGGCGTAGCAATGGCAACTTTAACCATTCAAGAGCGTGACTTTTCGGCTCTCACAGTAGATGACGTTGCCCAACTGGCTGGGCGTCTGGAGCGGGATGATTACACCAGCGCGTTTGAAGGGCTGGATGATTGGCATTTGCTGCGTGCATTAGCATTTCAGCGTCCAGAGTTAGCGGAACCCTACCTCTACTTGCTGGACTTGGGAAGCTACGATGAAGCGTAGAAGAGATTTATCTTGCCGCTCGCAAGATTACGTAACACCAAAACCTGCCCTCACAGAGTTTTGCATGAAGAACTCCTAACTCTTGGCTGATACATTTCTATGCAGACGCTTCGAGGTAAACGAGTTCTGATTGGTATAGGCGGCGGTATTGCCGCCTATAAAGTTTGTGAAGTTGTTTCTACTCTTTTTAAATCTGGGGTTGAAGTTAGGGTAATTCTCACCCAAGCCGCTCAAGAATTTATCACACCCCTGACAGTAACAACCCTCTCGCGACATCCGGCTTATACCGATCGCGATTTTTGGCAACCCAACTACAACCGCCCGCTACATATTGAACTAGGGGAATGGGCGGAAGTTTTTGTCATTGCTCCCCTAACGGCTAATACGTTGGGCAAGTTAGCTCACGGTTTAGCGGATAATTTGCTAACGAATACGGTGCTGGCTTCTCGTTGTCCCGTGCTGTTGGCACCAGCGATGAATACCGAGATGTGGGAACAGCAGTCGGTGCAACGAAACTGGCAACAACTGTTGACTGATGGCAGATATCACAGCGTTGGTCCTGGGGCAGGGTTATTAGCGTGCGATCGCGTTGGTGCGGGACGGATGGCAGAACCTGCTGAGATTATCACATCAATTCAATCTCTATTACACACGGGCGGTCAGCGAGATTTAGTCGGCAAGCGAGTATTAATTAGTACTGGCGGCACGCGGGAGCATTTAGACCCCGTGCGCTTCATTGGTAATCCCTCCACGGGCAAAATGGGACTAGCTTTAGCACAAGCAGCACTTCATCGCGGGGCTAATGTAACGCTAGTTCACGCACCTGCTACCTGGGACGTTCCGCTAGGTGTTCGGGCAATCTCCGTTGTTAGTGCCGCCCAAATGCAGCAGGCGATGTGGGAAAGTTTTCCAGATGCTGATGTAATTGTGATGGCAGCGGCGGTGGCAGATGTGAAGCCAGCCGAGTATGCAGCCGAGAAGTTACCCAAGAAATTGCTTCCGACTTCCCTTCCCCTAGAACCCGTGCCGGATATTTTGGCAGAGTTGGGACACCGCAAACAGCCTCATCAACGTTTAATTGGTTTTGCCGCCCAGACGGGGGATATTGTCACACCCGCTTTGGAGAAATTGCGAAACAAGAAATTAGATGCGATCGCCGCTAACCCCATCGACCAACCCAACAGTGGCTTTGGCGGCGACACTAATCAAGCCATTTTTTTGGATAACAAAGGACGGCAGCTAAAAATTGAACCTTGTAGTAAATTACAGCTAGCTCACCATTTGTTTGATTTTGTGCGAGATCTTCCAGGCGATTGAAATTAAACGTTGGTACTTCCTTGAAAGCCGAATTCTCAAGCAAAGCACCAGGCAATCAGAAACGAAGCCGCAATATAAGCAAAGGCTTCAATTAGACCAGCACCCAGGTTGGGGATTTCTTGGTTTACAATTTCATCGGAAATTTTCACCCCTGGAACTAAAATCCAATCCGCAATAGCACGAATCGCTATGAGTGAAATTAAGCTAAATAGCAGTACCAATCCATACTGAGTAAAACTAACCAGCCAGTTTTGGAACTCAGCCGCAAATGAGATGCGGACAATATTACCTGTAGCAATTAGTAAACCTGCCAGCGCCACGCCAGCCGCAGGATTATTGCGTTTTTCAATTTCACGAAACACATCGTATTTCGCAATACGAGGATAGACAGTACTCACCAAGACGAGTACACCTAACCCAATCAGCCAACATACCAACCCCACCAGCCAGCCGCCGCTTTCTCCGGCTAAAGCTGCATTAAGAATCAGTCCATTGGCGATGTGATTTCCCGCTTCCACCATCGCTGCGCCCACATTGCGATCTTGGATAATTTCCCGATGGCATTCAAAGCAATGCAAAATTAAGCGATCGCCTACCCACGCGCCCGCTAACATGAACAAGATTACGGTTGCGCCATAAGTTGCCAAAGACAATACCTTATCTTGCCAAGAGGCTGCGCCTTGACCTAAAACGCCGCCTAAGGCGATGACAATCCCGAAGTAGTAGCCTACCAATGCGATCGCTACGGCTGGGTTATCCCGAACAAATAGTTCTAGATTTAACTCCATGCGACGGCGAAATAGCTTTTGATAAGCCAACTGTCCCAACCAAAACAATCCAAATCCCACGGCTAACTCTAATACAATTAGCCCTGACTGATTCAATCCATTCAGCAGCACTTCATTCATTCGCTGTCTCCCGCAAGGCTTTGGAATAAGCCAATTAATGTATCAGCCAAATAGTCATAAAAGAAGTAATCATAAGCGCCAATTGTCGTGACTACCACTCCTCCAAACTGACTTTTAAATTGCGAGAATTTAGTATATGCATGATTCGGTTCGCGAGTAAAGCCATAAAAATCATAGAGGGTACAACCTCGTGCTTTTGCTCGTTGCATTGCCGCCCAATGCAAGCCGTAGGATGCCATTAATTCTGGATGTTCAAAGCTACGTCCGCCGTAAAGATAGGTAGCCCGTTCGCCCCAATATACAACTAAAATTGCGGCAATCACTTTTCCTTCCCATCTTGCCAAACCAATCTCTGCCATGTTATCAGCCAATAAAGTTTGGCAGAGGTTGATGAAAAAACTGTAGGGTTCACCAAAAAACTGCTGACGTTGCACCGTTTCCCAAAACAAATCATAAAATATGGGAATCGCTTGTGAGTCAGTGGTAAATTCAGGTTTTACACCATGACGCCAACTCAGACGTAAGTTATAACGCCCTTTTGGTTTCATAGCCGCTAATATTTCTTTCTCATCGGGGCGCAAGTCTATTAGCAGTGTTTCTGAAGGTAATAAATCCGTAGGGGCACGCACAAATCCAGTCAGGCAGGGCAGTTTTTGCGTCCATAAGGGTTCAATACGTAAAGCGATCGCGCCTATTTCTTTAGCTAAATTTGCGGCTTTTTCCCTTATTAATTGCATTCCTTCCTCTAAAAGAGTTGAGGGTAATAAAGGGGCACCCGGAGCCATTAATAAATTTGCCTTACTTTTATGAGGATAAAAATAAAAAATTACTCCTCCCACTAATTTTTCGTTTAAAAATAGACCGTAGCGAAACGTTTTATATCCTTCTCGTTCTTTAAAATCTGCCCAAGCCCACGACTGCATAAAGCACCCATCATCCCTAGCTTGAGCAAAACAATCCCAAAGCTGGCGCTCTGCTAAATTTAGTTTCCTAATTGTTAGCTGATTGCACGAGTTTAATAGCATAATTTACCATATTTATCTCTAAATCATTCATCATTTAAGCGAGTAAATATGTTATACAGCCAAATACCTCCGATTGAAGTAAAAATCAAACCCCAGAACTTAGTTTCCCAATTAAAATATACCGAACTGCCACTATCTACACTTGAATAGCTAGTGCTTCCACTGGAATAAGAGCCTTTACCAAATACGGCATCTGGCACAACTAAGTTCGCCATTAATAGCGTAACTGAAAGCATCATCACAAACTCAGCAGTCTTCGGTGGTAAATTTGGCATTGATTTGCCAGTCCGAAGGTTCTCAGCTAATTGTTTGAGTTCGCTAGCCATCTGCGGCGGTAACTCCTGGCCTCGTTCTAACAAACTATTCAATAATCGAGATAAGTCTATTTCTGATAACAAGTGCCTGAGATAGCCTATCCATTCCCTCGTCATCTTAGGGCTATGGTAGCGGTGTTGTACTGGTAATAATTTATCGATATCTGGCTGATTATCTAAAGCCGTTTTATCTTGATAAATTGTCTCCATCCATAGCTGTGCTATTGATTCCAGCTTGAGGAAGTCGGGCTGACCTATTAGTCCATTGCTTGATTCATAGATATCTAGGAAATTAACTTCTTTGTCTAGAGTCTCGGTTTCTTCTAAGTTATCGATGGGGTTAAGCAAGTAATAGTATAACTGAGGATAATTCAGGCTATGAATGGTGACATCATGACGAACTCTAGCAATTTTTCCCTGAAATACGAATGCTTGAAAAAGTTTATGGTAAGTAAGTATTTGCAAATTTTCCGGCAATTCAATAGACTCTAATTCAGACCGAGTCATCGGCACAGGTGAAGCTAAAAAGAACCCCCAATCTCCGTAACCATGATGACGAAAAGAAGGAAGCGATAATTGTAAAGGCTTGGCATTTAAACTAGCTGATAATAAGGTTTGATATAAACAC
>JALYGX010000372.1 GCA_030776905.1 Cyanobacteriota bacterium
AAAATCCTCAAAGGTCGTAAACTACTTTCTAAAGACTGTAACCTTCGTTCTAAATCCCCTTCGTAATATTGAGCCATATTTTCCAGTGCCGTATCCAGATTGCCAGTCTCTTCGCCCGTGCGAATCATCTGAGCGGCAATGGGTGGTAACTTACCTTCAAGGCTGTGGCTGAGACTTTGACCCGCACGGATTTGTCGCGCGGCCCTTGCCACATTTGCCCTCATCACAACATCAGGAATATGCTCTCGCACTAACTCTAAAGCTGTCAGGATGGGGATGCCGCAACTTAGCGGTAACTGCAGCTGTGCCAAGTAAAGCAGCGATCGCGCTTGAATCAGCTTATCCACAACAGGCAAATTTCTCAGCCAACGTGAGGACGCCCTACTGAAATAGCGCGAAGCCAAAACACTGATTCCCCATAATAGAAAAGCGATCGCCAAACTTCTCAGCCAGAACTGCGGCCTAATGAAACCCATTGGGGTACGGTTGAAAATTACGGCTGTCAGGATTAGCAGGCTCCAAACAATTATGAGCGCAGATAGTTTCACCGAGCGATAAAGTCTTCTGCGTCTAGCTTCAGCTTCAGCCGCAAGAGCGAGTTGTCTAAAAGTCTGGGGTAGAGAACTGCTATATTCTGCTAATCGAATCAAAGCGATCGTCCAATTGTCAAAGTAACGACGGTCAAGTGCCAGTGCTGACGCCAAGTCTTGAGAGCCTGCCAAAGCGGTACTAACTGTTTGGAGATAGCGTCCGAAGGCAGAATTATAATCTTTAGCGGCGATATTGAAGCTTTGCTGTAGGGTGACGCCAGAACTAAGCAAAGCTGCCAACTGGTAAAAGAACTGGGCTTTTTCCTGAAGTGTCAATTGCTTTGGGAGAACCACGGCTTGCATTGACTCAAGTGTATTGAACTTAATAATAAAGAGCGATCGCACTTGTATAATCGCCTCAGTAACGTACAATATGCCTCTACCGTGATTGCAATTTATCCAGGCAGCTTCGATCCGATTACTCTAGGACACCTCGACATCATAGAGCGCGGCTGTAAACTCTTTGAGCAGGTAATTGTTGCCGTGTTGCGCAATCCCGATAAATCGCCTTTATTTACCGTACAGCAGCGAGTCGAACAGATTCGCCGTTGTACCCAACACCTGCCAAATGTAGAAGCTGATAGTTTTGCAGGTTTGACCGTGGAATATGCCAGACTCAGGAATGCTAAAGTGCTTTTGCGGGGGTTACGGGTACTTTCAGATTTTGAAAAAGAACTCCAGATGGCTCATACCAATCAAACCCTCTGGGATGAAATTGAAACCGTATTTCTCGCCACTTCTAACGAATACAGTTTCTTAAGTAGTAGCGTAGTTAAAGAGATTGCCAGGTTTGGCGGCTCCGTCGCTCATCTTGTTCCTCAGCAGGTTGCCTTAGATATTTGCCAATGTTACGCCAAGACCCATCCCGGAGCGAGCCACCCGATCGCAATGAATCCAGCCACACCAGCGAACTTCCTCCAAGTCGATCAGGAGGTATAGATATTCAACGGGAACTCAACCGCATTGAGGAAATACTGTTCGATAGCTTTCACATCCCGTTTACTGGACGCACGCTAGTGGATGAGGAGGTGTTGCTGGCTCAATTGGATTTGATACGGGAAAATCTGCCTGCTGCCTTTGAGGAAGCGGAAAAAGTTGTCCGCCAACGGGACGAAATTCTCCTCCAAGCTGAAGAATACGCCCAAGAAATCATGGAGACGGCAGAACGACGTGCCGACCAGATTTTGGATGAAATGGGCATTATTCAGCAGGCAGAACTCGAAGCGAACCAAATCCGCAAACGAGTTCAGCAAGAGTGTGAAGTGATTCAGGAGCAAACCCTGGCTGAGATCGAGCGAATGCGCCTGCAAGCCCAGCAAGAACTGGAGCAGATGCGCCAACTGGCTCTTGTGGAGTGTGATGACATTCAAAACGGTGCGGATGACTATGCTGATGCCGTTCTGACGAGTATCGAGCAGCAGCTAACTGAAATGCTGCGAGTAATTCGTAACGGGCGTCAGCAGCTACAACCCGAACCTGAACCCGACTATCCAGAGACAGACTCTGGCGCTTCGGCATCGCGCCCTTCTCCACCTCCACCCAAGAAGATTTAGCCTTACCACTACGCCAGTTCCTACACTAAATAATAGTGAAAGAGGGAGTTAATCAAGTCATGACCTACGATTACGATTTGTTTGTGATTGGTGCGGGTTCTGGGGGAATTGCGGCTTCCAGACGGGCAGCGCAGTATGGAGCCAAGGTAGCCGTTGCAGAATTTAGCCGCTTGGGTGGCACCTGTGTCAATCGCGGCTGTATTCCCAAGAAACTAATGGTCTACGCTTCCCACTTCCCTGACTTGTTTAAAGATGCGCAGGGTTTTGGCTGGAGTCCCGTACAAAGCACCCTAGACTGGCAAAAGATGATTACTGCCGTCGATAAGGAACTGGATCGCCTCAATGGGGTGTATCAGAATATGCTCAACAACGCCAACGTGGAGCTATTTCGCGGCTATGCTAAGTTCCTCGACCCCCACACCCTGGAGATTGAGGACCGTAAAGTTACAGCCGATAAGATTTTGATTGCCGTTGGCGGGCATCCAGTCAAACCAGATATTCCAGGTATAGAACACGCCATCACCTCCGACGATATGTTCCTCCTCAAAGAGCAACCGCAGCGGATTGCAATTTTTGGGGGTGGCTATATCGGTGTGGAATTTGCCTGCATTATGAATGGCTTGGGTTCCGATGTGACGCTCGTCCTTCGGAATGATTTTATTTTACGGGGATTTGATGACGATATTCGTTCCGCGATTCAAGAGGGGATGCAGGAACACGGAATTCAGATTCTCAGGATTAGCGAAGCCGCAGCCATTGAAAAGACACCAGAAGGTTTGAAGGTAAGCGTAGGAAGCAAACACCACGAAACCATAACTGTAGATGCCATTCTTTCTGCCACAGGTCGCCGACCCAATCTCAAGCACCTGGGTTTAGAGAATGCGGGCGTGGAAATTAACAAAGGAGCGATCGCGGTTGATCGGTATAGCCAAACCAGTCAAGAGCATATCTTTGCCGTAGGGGATTGCACCGATCGCATTAATCTCACACCTGTAGCGATTGGCGAAGGTCGTGCTTTTGCCGATACTCAGTTTGGCGGTCATTCCCGGACAATGAGCTATGACAATATTCCCACGGCGGTTTTTTCGACACCGGAAGCTGCAACGGTGGGTTTGACAGAAGCCCAAGCCCAGGAACGATACGCGGCTGCTGTGAAGGTCTATCGCGCTAAGTTTAAACCGACCTACCACAGCCTCAGCGGTCGCAATGAAAGAACGATGGTGAAGCTAGTCGTTGAGGAAGATACTGAGAAGGTGCTAGGCGCTCACATGGTGGGTGAAAACGCCGCCGAAGTCATTCAAGGAATTGCGATCGCTCTCAAAATGGGTGCGACCAAAAAAGACTTCGACGCAACCGTCGGCATCCATCCTTCTACTGCCGAGGAATTCGTTACCCTGCGCTAATCGTTGACAAAAAATTGTAGAGACGTTCTAGCAGAACGTCTCTACAAGGTTAAAGCAATTGCTTTCGTTATTTTTGGGCGACTCCTAAGCTATCCAGCGCCACCAAGAATAACGAATTGTAAAACCGATCAGTAAAACACCAAACAAGCCCATCGTCGCGTATCCCCAACGGCGATGCCGAGAAAGCAACAAACCCAGCGCCAGCGACAGTGGCACAATACCATAAGCATAGCGGTTGATAGACCACATCGCTCCTGAGTTGAGAATCAGCGCTATGGAACAAAAACCATAGATGACAGCAACACGGCTCAGTTGATTACGGAAGTGCCACAACAAATAGCCGCCCCCCAAGAGCATGACGGCTTTAGTCAATTCTTTAATAGCACTGGTGTGCAAGGTGAAAATAGTTTTAAACAGCTCTAACCAACCTGCCCAATTAAATCCGCCCTGGATACCCCATGCCTTCTGTACGTGAACGAATGCTATGGGATCGCCAAAACGAATCGCACAAAACACCATAAACGCCAACAGTCCTAAACCTGTCGCAAGAGATACGATGTAGGCAATGGGGGGTCTCTTTTCTCTCCACGCCACCAGCAGAAAGGCAGGTAAAAGTGCTGCCCCGGTTACGCGAGTTGCAGTGGTCAATGCGCCCCAGAGAGCCGCTCTTGCATAGTGACCTTTCTCAAACGATCGCAAGGCTGCTGTGCTGAGTAACAGAAAGAGTCCTTCCGAGTAGATTACCGTCCCGTATAAAGAGAACGGACACCAAGCCATTACAGCCGTTGCCCACCTTGCTGCCCCGACGCCGTGGTGTTCTTCTGCCCAACGGTACAGAAGAATTAATGCACCGAGGAATGCCAAATTGTTTACAAGTACACCGGCTACTACAACGGGAATGCCAAAGGTCATGAGTACTCGCATAGCGATAGGCAACACGGGAAAGAAGGCAATGTTATGCATCTTTCCATCGGCAGCATATTCATAGCCTCTGGTTGCAATGTTCTTGAACCAGGCAGCATCCCAATGGGTGAAGAGTTCCCAGCCCGGTTTAGGAACAAAACCGGGTACGAAATCCAGTGGTCCTGGTGCGGGGTGTACAACAGGTGTAGCAGGATAGTAAGGAGCAATCACCTGCATGGCAATGATAATTACGAGACGACTGAGGAGCCACATGGCAATGACAAATGTTAACCCCTGAAGCGCTCGAGTTGAAGACGTTGTTGAGGAAAGCAATGAGTCAACACGTAATTTTAGGCTTGAAGGCACGAGAGTACTCCTCTTAGCAACGGCATAACTATAATCATTATTTCTCTAACTGCGTAAGTACTAAAAACCTTCAACTGAAGACACTTCTACTAACTGCTGACTGCATGATGGAGAGCAAATATTAAGATATGAGCTTTTAATTCGGCTGCGGATTCAGATAGTCAAAGGTATAAAGATACTCTCCTAAAATCTAAGATTTAATCTTAGATTTTAATGGATCGATATTAGTTTTCCCGCTCACCATTAAGGAAATAGCAATTATTAATAAATCTTAACAAAGAAATAACCTGTATCTACCAAAAGGCATAATCTTTCTATAATACCGAGCCTTTAATTAAAAACCAATCCCCCAACCTCCTCCTAAAGCTCCGGTTCCCACCTTTTGCTCCTTCTCGGTTTCAGAGCTAGGAGTTCCAGTGCTTTAGTCAGGAGCGCTCATTTGTCCTGAACTCCTGAATTGGATTTGACAGAAACAACAACTCCCGCACTTTCATTCGCCACCTTGTCTACGGCGCACAAAGCATAGGTTCCCGGTTCTACCGTGGTAAAGGTTGTTGCCGCATCAATGATGCGCACCAGCTTCCAAGTATCAGCATTCTGCTTGTAGAGCGTCCAAGAGCGAATATCCTCAGAAGCGGCGGCTTTCCAGGTAAGCTTACCGTCTTTCACTTTTACACCCATTGGGAGGGCTAGGGGTATGGTCTCCAACCACGACATACTGGGAGCTAGTGCGGGTTCGCTGTAAATCGAAGATTTGAAAGCGTCAACAACACCAAGACGATTTTCACGGAACACCTTCATGTTGTAGAAGATGTTTCCTAAAGACAATTGCGGAGCGAGACTGCGCGTTATCTCAACCTGTTTTTCGTATTCAGAAATCAACCAATTTTTCCCGTCCAGGGCATTGAGATTATTGCCCGGATAAATATGACGGCGTTTGGGGTTATTTTCAATCCACCACTGGAGCAATACAGGATAACTCTGAGCTGGTGGGTCGATGCGCCAGTAGAGTTGGGGTCCGACATAATCCATCCAACCCTCTTCCAGCCATTTTTTTGGATCAGCATAAAGGGCTTCATACTGATCTAACCCTCTAATCTGCGGCGGTTGTCCGGGACGGTAGATGCCAAAAGGACTGATACCAAACTTGACGTGCGGCTTTGTTGCTCGAATTCCTGTAGATAGGCGCTGCATCAGTTGATTGACGTTATCTCTGCGCCAATCAGCTAACGTTAGTTTGCCTCCACTTGCCTGATAAGCCTTATAGGTTTTGTCATCGGGAAACGTCTCGCCAGGTGCTGGATAGGGATAGAAATAGTCATCGACGTGAATGCCGTCCACATCATAACGACGCACTACGTCGAGAATGACGTTATAAGTTAAGTCTTGAACAACTTTGGCTCCAGGGTCCATCCATAAATCGGTGCCGTATTTGTAGACGTATTCGGGGTGGGTAACGGCAATGTGAGGGCTAACATTTGGCGATTTTTCCCCAGCTGTTCTAGCGCGGTAGGGGTTGAACCAGGCATGAAGTTCGATATTACGCTTGTGACATTGGGCGATCGCAAATTCCAATGGGTCGTAAAATGGTTCGGGTGCTTTGCCTTGAGTACCCATTAGTAATTCGCTCCAAGGCTCTAATTGAGAAGCATAGAACGCATCGCCTGCTGGTCGTACCTGCAAGACCAAGGCATTAAGATTTAATGATTGTATCTGATCAAGAATTTGGATTAATTCGCTTTGCTGTTGTTCCACTGGCAATCCCTTTTTAGAAGGCCAGTCAGCATTCCAGGCTGTTGCCGCCCAGACCCCTCGGAACTCTCTTTTATGGCTAACTTTAATCGTTTTTTGGTAAGCGACTATGTATTCAGAAGCAATTACAGATACGTTTTCTAAATACACTAAAGCTTGGTAGATAAAAGCGGCGACATCAGCACGAGTTGCCACTTCCAGGGGTTTGAGTAGCTTTAAAATTGGGTAATTTACGACAATTCCCGCATCCGTGGCTGTTGCTATTTTTTCTATTGCATAAGTAGGAATTTGAGCCGCATCTTGATAAAGGTTTGGGAAAGCTGCCTTAATATCTGCTATGGCATCAGAAGCAATTTCCAAGCCTGTTACTAAGGAAATCAAAACTTCCATGCGGGCAATACTGGCTTCAGGCACAAAGCGATTACCGGGATAGCCAGACATAAACCCAGTTTCATAAGCCTTTTGAATTGCCGTGGCTGCCCAATGTTTCGCAGGAACATCGACAAAGGGAACATATCGGCGTTTTGTAGGTTTCTGAAAAGCTTTCTGTAATACCGCAGCAAACTCAGCTCGACTCATGGGGCGATTGGGTCGAAACGTGCCATCAGGAAATCCGCTAATAATGCCTTGAGTCGCTAACCCTTCAATGAATAAACGTGCCCAGTGATTTTGGATATCCAAGAAACGAGGAGGAGCAACTACCATACTCAATTCAATCTAGTTATCTATAAATGGGTTGATCTTAGCATCGAAAAACCTTGACCATTAGGAGGCACACAACCCTACTTTTCCCTTAAGACGTTGTATTCTGCTGAATGGGAATCTGAATTAAAAACGTTGTGCCTTGCTCGGGCGCTGAAATACACTCTAATTGACCCCCGTGTTTTTCCACCACAATTTGGTAGCTGATGGACATTCCTAAACCTGTACCCTGACCAACAGGTTTAGTCGTAAAAAATGGGTCAAATAACTTCGTGCGTACCTCTTCTGTCATCCCAGGTCCGTTGTCACCAATTAGAATTACCACTTGATCGCTCTCTACAACCTGCGTGCAAATCCAGATGGTATTGGGACGCTTTTTGATATCTTCAGGAGAGTACTCTTTGTTATAGTCTTCGATCGCCTCGATCGCATTGGTCAGGATATTCATAAACACCTGATTGAGTTGTCCCGCATAGCACTGCACTGGAGGCAGCTTGCCGTAATCTTTAACAACTTGGATATCTAAATTCTCGGCTTGTTTGGCTTTGAGACGATGCGCGAGAATCAGTAGAGTATTATTCAGACCCTCGTGAATGTCTACCCATTTCATCTCAGCTTCATCGAGCCGCGAGAAGTTTCGCAGCGATAAGACAATCTCGCGAATGCGGTCAGCTCCCATTTTCATTGACGAGAGAATTTTTGGCAGGTCTTCTCTAATGAAATCTAGCTCAATTGCCTCTATATCTGCTTGAATTACCTCTGCTGGATTGGGATAGTGTTCCTGATACAGTTGAACTAAGTGGAGCAAATCTTGGGCATATTGATCGGCATGGCTAAGATTGCCGTAGATGAAGTTAATCGGGTTGTTAATTTCATGGGCAACACCAGCAACCATCTGACCTAGAGAAGACATTTTTTCGCTTTGAACGAGTTGCGCTTGGGTCTGTTGAAGTTCGCGCAGGGTTTCTTGTAGCGTAGTCGCTTGCTCTTGAGCCGTGATAGCAGCGAGGTGACTTTGTTTGTAAAGTTCCGCTTGATCGATCGCGATCGCTAGTTGATCGGCAACAGCTCGTAGCAGTTCCACTTCCTCCTCGCGCCAAGGACGAGCGCCACTAGAGTGACCACAGCTCACTACACCGACTTCGCCGGATGTGGTATGGATTGGCAGGGCCAACAGAGCTGTATATCCGACACTGAAGAAGAACTTTCGTTCTACTGGATCGGTCAAAGCTCTAGCATTGTCCACACGAGTGATTTCCTTGTTAAACACCCTGGTGGTCAAGGGACCGAAGCTTGAAACCGAAACCTGGTAACCGATAATGCTGGGAAAGGCAGGAGAGCGAGCTTCTTGAACAAACTCCCAAACTGGATTCTCCGCATCCGGTCGATACCACAGGAAGAAGCAGCGATCGATCTGCAACAAATTGCGGATTTCCTGGACAGCCGTTTCTAGGATGGTATTGAGGTCGAGGGAGCTGCGAATCTGACTGGCAAGTTGGTTGAGTAGTGCTTCCCTTTGAGCGAGTTGTCGATATTTGGCTTCCGATTGCCGGAGTTCCTCCTCAACGTGCTTGCGCTCCGTAACATCGGTATGGATGCCAATGAGTCCAATAATTTCATCGGTTTCATCTTTAATCGCATCGGCACGTAAGGCAATCTGCCTGGTGCGACCGCTACGGCTTACCATCGTGACTTCACCGTGCCAGGAACGACCACTCTGAATAGTGGTAAATACTGTCTGAGCATCCATGAAATTGGCATATATCGCTGGTGGACCTCCAGCCGTGTTCAATTCCTCAACGGTGTATTCAAACAAGTCGATAAATGCTGGATTGTGGTAGATCGAGCGACCTCTGATGTCCGCCATACCGATGGCATCGCTCGTGCTTTCTACGGCTTTGCCAATGCGTAGTAATTCCTCTTCTGCTTTTTTGCGATCGCTCATATCACGGGCAACTGCATAGATTAAACGTTCTGGAGTAAACGGCGCGGCTGTCCACGCCAACCATTTATACGAACCATCTTTGCAACGATAGCGATTTTCAAATTGCCTAACTGTTACACCTGTGAGCAGTTTCTGCATCTCGGCAGAGGTTGCTGCTCGATCTTGAGGATGAACTAAATCGAGGAATCGTATAGAAAGGAGTTCTTTGGGGGTGTAGCCGAGGTGTGTTTCAAACGCACTGTTGAGTCGCTGAAAATACCCATTAAAACCAGCAATGCAAAACATATCGAGCGAGAGGTTGAAGAAGCGTTCTAGCTCGGCTGTTGTTTGCTTTAGTTCCTGGGTGTCATTGGCAACTTGTGGGAGCCGTTGATTGATAGAGGTTATTAGCTGCCCGATTTCATCCTTAGTAGTTGAGGGAACTTGTCGGTTAAAATTTGTTTCCTCAGTCACTCGCTGAGTAACTTTCGTAACGGCTTTGAGAGGGTAGGCGATCGCTCTACTGATATAGGAGGATATCGCCGTGGCGATCGCGATCAACAGCAGCATACTAGCAACAATTATCGATCTCTTAAAATCAGCCGCCTCTTGATCTGAATAGTCGAACGAGCTGACTTTAGTAAATTTGACCTTTACCAAGAGTTCCTTGACTTTGGTGATACGCTCCTGAACTTGGGAGTATTCATACTCAAACTGTTTTGAATTATTCAACAAGAGGGGCAACTGTTGTTGATGATCTTGCGCCTCTATTACTGTAATTTTTAAGCTCCTGAAAAGATTTTCTTGTTCTTCGGCATGAGCTAGTCGAGCTACCGCTTGTTGCGGGTAGTAATCTCCGAGGAACAGCCCTGTACCTGTTCCCAAAATTACTATTCCAACTAACAGCGCATATCCATAGCTAATTTTCTGCCTAATCGTCAAGTGACTGAGTAGCTGTTTCCATCCAATTGACACGGATTTTTTAAATCGTTTCTGCCAAGGCAACACAGAAGACCGTGCTTTACCATCCGTGGAGAAGCTTAAACCTGGAAATGCCATAGTCCCAGTACTTTTTATATTTTGAAAATTTAAAAATCTTAACTTTTACCAAAGTATGCACTCGCACAAAACCTCAAAACTTGACAAATAACTAAAGATATTGTTTCAATTAGCAATTCCATTACAATTTAATCAAAAATTCTGAGAAACTACTTAATTCAACAAACAAGTTTACTCAAGGATTAAAGTTCTAAGAGTTGTAACGAAGAGAAGAAATATTGCATAGGGACTAGTAGATCTTCAAGGTAAATTTGAGGGTAAATGTTAAAGCACTTCTCCCTTACCCTCTTGCCTCCTTGTCTTCTCTATGAAGGAGGCTAAGTCTAGCTTTTTCCCAAACCCCGTTTCACAAGCTTCTACTGTGCTAGTGCCAACCCATCTCCACGAGGTTCAGAAGCCGCCACCAGAACTCCTGCATGGCGCAAAATAATTTGACCCTTACCAAACTGCCCCCCTTCAGCACTCACCTGAATTTGATGACCCCGTTCAGCTAGTGCCAGTGCTACGTGACGAGGTACAGTCTGTTCTAAAAGTATCTTCTTGCCAGAGATAAACCGCCATCTGGGAGCATCCAGAGCTGTTTGGGGGTTCAGCCCGTAGTCTTTTAGGTTGACCGCGACTTGTAGGTGTCCTTGGGGTTGCATCGGTCCCCCCATGACGCCAAAGGGTCCTAAGGGTTGACCATCTTGGGTGAGAAAACCGGGAATGATGGTGTGGAAGGGACGTTTTCCTGGTGCGACTTGATTGGGATGATTCGCTTCTAACGTGAAACCGACGCCTCGGTTGTGAAGTGCGATCCCCGTACCGGGAATTAGAACGCCACTGCCAAAGCCTTCAAAATTAGATTGGATGAAGGAAACCATTAGTTCCTCGTCAGCAGCAGCGAGATAAACAGTCCCGCCTTTGGGTAAGCCCGGTTGAGCTAGGGGAATGGCGTGTTCTCCAATCAGTTGGCGACGCTGGGCAGCGTAAGCTTTATCTAGAAGCTGTTGGTTTGACACGTCCATAAAGCGGGAATCGCTAACGTGTCGGTGGACATCGGCAAAGGCTAGCTTCATTGCTTCAATTTGCAGATGGTAGCTTTCCACTGACTCGCGAGGATAGTGGTTGATGTCGAAGCCTTCTAAGATGTTTAACGCCATTAAGGTAGCAATTCCTTGCGTGTTGGGGGGAATTTCCCAAACGGTCAAGTCGCGATAGCTTGTTGAGATGGGTTCTACCCAGTCGGCTTGGTGGGCGGCAAAGTCGTCGGTTGTCAAAAATCCACCCGTGTCTGCGGCAAAGTCGGCAATCGCTTGAGCCAGTTCACCGTGGTAAAAGCTTTCACCACCACTTTGGGCGATCGCTCTCAATGTCTTAGCATGAAGTATGCTACCCCACACTTCCCCAGCCATTGGTGCGCGTAACTTGGGGAAAAAGACTTCTTTAAACGGTTGAAACTCAGGAGCAGTCAGCGGTAAGTAGAGAGCGGCGGCTTGTTTCCATGCATTTGCTGTGACAGGTGAAACGGGAAAACCGTCTTCGGCATATCGAATGGCGGGTTCAAATAGCTGCTCGAACGGCAGCTTTCCCCAACGCTTTGATAAGCTTTGCCAAGCAGATACGGCTCCCGGAACAGTTATGGGGAGCCAGCCAAAGGACGGAACTTCATCCATCCCCGCAAACGGCTCAAGTGTAAGTTTTTGAGGACTTTTACCCGATGCATTCAGTCCGTGCAGGTTCCCATCCCAAACTAAAGCAAAGGCATCTGAGCCAATACCGTTGGACGTGGGTTCTACAACTGTAAGAGCGATCACTGTGGCTAAGGCAGCATCCACAGCATTTCCCCCAGCCCAAAACATCTCCATTCCAGCTAAAGTTGCCAGAGATTGGCTGGTTGCCACAGCACGCCGCTTCCCCATAATCACTCGCCTCGCTGAGGGATAGGGGTAGTCACTTAAGTTTCTCACGTTCATTCGATCACCCTGAAGGAAAGGTTTTTGGCTGTTTAAATCTATTGCACTTAAAATTAGCCTAAATCCCAAATCATTAAGGTGTCGCTTTGAGAATTTTGAATAACGCTTGCCGATAAATCTCTAGACCTTCTGCATTGAGATGGTCACCATCCGTCGTTAAGTGGTCTTTTAAAACATTATCTTGATATAAGGGCTGTATTCCTGCCGCTGCAACTGGCACTTTTTCTGTGATGGCAACTTGCTCGATTAGAGCGTTGATTTCCTCGACTCGTTTCAAGGGGGCGGCGAGACTTGGGTCTAGGCTAGCAGCAACGGTTGAATAAAAAGCAGGAATGAGAACAATCTGTTGATTGCCCTGGCTTCGCATCAAAGCGATCGCTTCTTTCAGGTTTTTGACGAACAACTCATCACTAATTCCATACCAGGCATCATTTCCACCAATAGCAATAATAGTTTTTTGACATTTTATATTTGCAGGATTTAAGAGTTTTATTTGTTCAATGAGTGAGATTGTGCTCAATCCATCTAAAGCAAAGTTAAAGGTTCCTTCACCTAAGGTATTCCCAAGTTCAGCCGTAATAGAATCACCGAACAAGCAAGCTTTGTATTGCTTATCTTGGGTAGCAAGTATCTGATATTGGACTTCAAGTTGCCATAGAGCTGTCGAACTAAGATTATCCTTAGGTGGCACTTCCGAGGAAGTAGAATATAAGCCTGAGGTGTCAAGCACCTCTAAAGCTTCTGATAAGTTAATAACTATTCTTTTACTGGGATAGGCTTCTAGAAAACTAATAATTCCCAACCCTTCGGGAGATTTTGCTCCTAGGATAACGGCGGCTCGTAAAGCTGGGATTCCGGCATTGTCACGACGGGCGACCGCTTGAGAAACAGTAGAGAGAAATTTTTGACCGAGTTGAGTATCTAGTAACTTATCCAATGCCACAATATCCAGAGACATTTTCACTTGAAGTGCCTGTCTTACCTTCTCTTTGTCTTTAGAATCTAGATAACGGAGAAAATCTTTGAGGGCTGAAGAAACCTTTTGCGTTTCGGCATACTCCCGTAGATCTGCAACAGGAAGTGATTGCTCAAATATCCCATATCTGACGATAATCTTTTCGGCTGCCCAACTAGGCGCTGGTAAAAGGAAGTTATCAAGTCCTAAAAACAGAAAGCAACCTAATATCACTAATAAGAAACGGCGCGAATAGTTAAGGATTGAAGAGAGTTGGAATGACATTGTCGATTTTTAGTTACAGTTTGAAATGAAGACCTTTTTTAGTGACTGTGACTGAATTATTAAAGATGGCTCTCAGGAGATTGGTCAACCCGTCGCTAGAGATGAGCAGAGTAAGGCTTAGTTAACAGCAGGGACAAAATTTGTTTCTACGTGCATACCCTGGCAGGCAGTTGCTAAATGGGAAGAGGCACTCACACTTTATCGCGTGGCAGGCGATCGCACATGGGAAGCCACCATCCTCTTGCTCATCGGCGAAGTCTACAAGGATTTAGGAGAAAAGCAGAAAGCCCTCGACTACTTCAACCAGGCACTGCCCCTTTTGCGGGCGGTGGGCAACAAGGTAGGAGAAGCCACTACCCTCATTAACATCGGCGAAGTCTACAAGGATTTAGGAGAAAAGCAGAAAGCCCTCGACTACTTCAACCAGGCAATGCTCCTATATCAGGCGGTAGGTGACAAGGCAATGGAAGCCATCACTGTCTTGGGCATCGGCAAAATGTACTCGGAGTTGGCAGAGAATCACAAAGCACTCGATTACTACAATCAGGCACTGCCCCTATATCAGAGCTAAAAGGCTAGCCTCTAACCTTCAGTTGCTGAGTACTCTTAATCAAGTCCCGCAGTCGGTGTCGTAGCTGCTTAACGTTGGGTTTCTGGGCACCATAACGCCAGCTAACATAGGCGCGTGTAATCTCCTCAATCATCTCAGCAGAGGCAGGGGGCTGATGTTGACGGGACGCTCTTGCATATTCTAAAGGAGTTTGTGCAGGGTGCTTAACGAAGCCTTTAGTAGCTAAAATTCTGACCATTTGTTGATAGATACTTTCCATTGGCGGTAAGCCAGAAAGCCAACGGCGATAGCGCCAGGTTCGCCACTGGTTCAACCCTAACCAACCCAAGAGACCAAAAGTGATCGCTAAAATCAGACCCGTGAACAAGCCTACCCAACCATCCGATACAATCGCCCATAACCCGGAAAGGACTCCTAGGAGCGAACCAATCACCAGATTCCATACATTGCCTATCCAACTGCTTACAGGTGAGGGTAACCAACCTGCTACCCACTTCCAGAACTGTCGCAAGACGCTAAAGGTTTGATCTTCTTCAATGGAAGGAGGAATCAGTTCGTGACCGGGAATTGGGTCAAAGGCATACCAGCCGTATTTAGGGAAGTACACCTCAGCCATTGCATAGGCATCAGTGTTTTTGACAATGTATAAACCCGTGAACGGATTGAACTCACCTGTGCCAAACCCAGTTACGAGTCGTGCTGGAATGCCGATGGAACGCAGCATGATTGTCAGCGCGGTGGAGAAGTGGTCTGGATAACCTCCTTTGTACTTAAAGAGAAAGGCTTCTACCAAGTCTTCGTTTTCTGCTAAAGCCGGCAGTGCTAAGGGATTTTCTGGGAAAGAAAAGCGCTGTTTGAGAGCCTGAGTTAGGTACAGCGCTTTCTCGTAGGATGAGGTGATGGGTTTGGGGGAGGTGGCTAAGAGTTCTTCAGTACGTTGCCGGACTTTATCGGCAATTTGCGGGGGAACGTCTAGATAGTATTTTTGAATTGATTTGGGGTAGTTATTGGTTGCTCGTTGCAGCCGAGTGCGATCGCGATACGGCACTTGCGAGATGACCGTGTAGGTGAGTCCCTCACTTAAGCCTGAGGGTGCTCTCAAGCTAGTTTCCGCGTCTATCTGTATTTCCCGCGAGGGAAAATACAGTTGCTGGGCATAGGCTAAAGCCGGAATCAGATTCGGCAGTTCCGATACTGCTGTGTAAGTTTGAACCACTTCTTGGGTTTTACCCGCGGTAAATGGTAGGGGAAGAAAAAACCGATAAGACCATTCAGGTCGATTTACCTTCGTTAGCTGATTTTCGCGAGAAATTTCCCATCCCTGACCGTTGTAGCGATCAAACGCCAGCACCCGCCAAAAACCTGGTGCTTGAGAGCGTACCCGCATGACGACCTTGGGTTTGAGTTCTCCTCGGAGGTTCTGGTTAATCTTGCTCCCAAAGCCGTAGTAGAAGGTGCCATCCATCTGACCCGAACCTGTGCCACCTTCTCCACTGCCACCTGTACCACCGCGACCCTCACCCTCACGGGTATATCCAGGATTGATAATGCCGCGATTATTTTCATCGAAACTCTTGTTAGCCAAATTCCCAGGCGTACTGACTGGAAATGTCTGGATCTGATAGCCAGGAAAACGGGGCATCAGAGCGAAAATTGCCAGTCCCAGACCTAAGATGACCAAGAGAAATAGACCGAGGCGTTTTAATGAAAGCGGCGATGTATTAGGGTTCAGGGGCGAGGATTTTGGGCGTTTTTGCGTTCTAGAGATACCCAAGCGCGACTGGTAGTCGAGGACGAGAACGGGAAGAGCGATCGCCAAAAATATAAGCAACAGTGGGGCAAAGGCTAACGTCTGACTCAAAGTCCCCGCCACACCCAATAAAATCAGCCCAATTACCATTGAATACCCCAAATCCTTACGCCGGGGCATATCAAAGCTGTGGAGAACTTGTAGCTGAATCAATAATTCAGCCAGAGTTAAGCGTGTATCGTTGAGTTGAGCAAATAAATTATTAAAGAACATCCCCATTGCCAGCAGCATTCCAATCGCCAGCAAGAACTTGACGGCAACATTGCGATCGCGTCGGCGATACCAACTCCAGGTTGCCCCAACGATGCTCAACGGTATAGCCCAGAAGCTCATCTGAGTTTCTGCTGCAATATCTGTAGCAACAATCCCAACAATTACCAGCCCCAGCACCAGTGTCCGCAGCAAAATTGAGTTCTCTGCCTGAGGAAGTGGCATTGCTTCAAGACGGTGCCATAACTGATTCAAAAGGGGTAGACGCCCTAGTTGCCGAATACTATTAGTCATGAGTCAGTGGTCATGAGTCAGTGGTCATGAGTCAGTGGTCATTGCTCAACAGCCAAAAACAACTGACAATTGACAACTGACAACTGACAACTAATTACATTGTGGGGCAGATCGCGAAAATTAAGGGTGTCTGTTCCGAATCATGGAAACGAATTTCTAGAGGATAAGTCTGGTTCGGTTGCAGATCGTAAGATTCAACACTCAAGTAGCCTGGATAGGTACGCTGCGATACGGCTGAGGCTTGAGGTGTTCGCAGTGTTAAACTGCCACCGCGTGGCAGACGACTGCTGACCCGCAGCTTAGGAACACCGTCTTGCATCTGATATTCTGCCTGTACGGTTACGATGCCCACAGAAGTTTGCCACTGGCGCTCCACTGGCGTGCGAGTCGGTGAAATCGGCACAGTCAGGGCGCTGATAATCTCTTTTGCCGCCAACAGTGCCAGTGTCATCTGTTGCTCAGTGGAGGCAGCTTCGTAACTACTGGGCAAGGATTGCGGTTGTACAGGGTTATCGCCTCTATGACCTGTGTTGTGCAGCAGTACCATCCCCGCTAGCTGGTTAAGCGACTGGAATTGAGCTGGAAATAAGTTTTCCACAGCATTGACCAGTTTTGCCCCTAGCTGACGCCGGGAATACACCGCTTCAGAGCAAGCATTCAAGAGTTGTGCCAAAATCGTCTCTGGTATCGCTACGGGCAAAGCCAGGTTAGACAGTTGTGGCATCCATAAACGGACAGGAGGAACCCAACTATCTGCTACAGCGTCAGCAGAATCAGGTTCATAATCAGAAAAGTCCGTCTCCCAAGGAAAAAGAGGAGGGTGACGTTCGATTTCAACTTGTAGTCGGCGCTTCAATATTGCCTGAAAACGGTTTTGCACGGTCGGCATTTCTCCCAAGTTGTAGGGGCGAGTTTCAACGCCCGGTTCAATGTCTTCACGAGCAGGGATGTTTCCTGAACCTGCCCGCCTGCGGTTTTGAGCCGCTTCGCCAGTGTTAGAAAATGCAATGTTCAATTCTTCTAAATCAAGGGGGTCTAAATGATCCAATTCAAAATCCGCTGCTCTTGATTCGTCTTGAGGGACAGGGGTTTGTTCCTGCCCGCCTGCCGATAGGGATGCAGCGGGAACGGACTCTTGTAGTAGCCAAGCGATTAAGCGGCTATATAGGGTGTCCGAGTTATTATCTATGTCACTATTCATCTGGAGATGCACCTGATCCGGATACTGAACTATTGCGAATATCCCAGGCTAGTTCAAGTAGCTTAAACCATCGCTTCTCAACTTGGGTAACCGTACAACCTAATGCCTGAGAAATTTCTGAATGAGATTTACCTTGTTGCTTGAGTTCGAGTAAGTCTTTCTGAGTCGGGTTAATTTTTTCCTGAAATCGTTCCCACTCCAAAGGTGTCAACCCTAGGTTTCGCTCCAAATCGGCTTCTAGCCACTGATGAACCAGTTCCCAACGATGAGACAAGGCAAAGCGAATCAAATGATATTTAAAGCGTTGCTGTAAATAGTCGCGCTGTCTGGGAGTTAGACCTAAAATCTCTTCGATTTCGCTGGCTGGGAGGTCTTGCAGGCGTAGGGTAAAGTAGTCAGCACAATCGCTTTGCTGGCGTTCTTCTAGATAAGCGAATAATTCTTCAATCACCGTGTCCCGAAGGCTGGCTTCTAGGGGTTCGGGTTCCGAAGCAACCATCATCTCTCGCACCTGCTGGATGGCAGCGTCGTTCCAGTTGGAGTCTGATTCAGGTGTTCCGCCCTCAGCTGCCGTGTCCATATCTACAGACGTTTCCGGAGGCTGCTGTTGGGAAAAGGTTTGCGCTCGTAGAATAATCAATTGCTGAGACCGACGACCGGGTAGGGGAATGCGTCGCTTGCCATAACGCTCGGTAAAGGCCATGTATTCTGCCAGTTCTAAGAGAGCGCGAGGGCGATATGCCGCATCAATTGAGTTTTCTCGCCGAAAGGCATTTAAGGCTTCCACGTAGAATCCTTGGAGGAAATCTTCGATCAGAGTCAGCCGTGCCTGGTAGCTAGCTGGGGTTTGGGGAGGCGTAATATAACGGTAAACGATCGCACTTAAGGTACTCTGTAGTTCTACCCGTCCGCGATGAGACCCCAATTTATAGTAGCTTAAGACTTGTTTGAGGCGATGAGTCGCCAATGTATGAGCCCAGCTCTCAACATCTCCAGAAGTTTGTATTCGATTGCTTTCATTACAGATGCGAGCGACTTCTTGAGCTAGACGCGCTGCGACATCGCGACAGGTCTGCTCAGGAGCACGAGTAGACTGCCGAAATTCGTTATACAGCAGTTGAAAAATTGTCTCCACTCCCTGGCAGACTTCCCTCATGATTTTCATTCTTTAACAAGACCCTAACACACACTAAGAATGACAGTTGAATCTGGGTTTAGACTCAAAGTAGCTGCACAGTTGCTCTTGGGTTAAGCCGATATGAATTTAGAACAACAAATTCAAGTTCTTATTGAAAATGCTCCACAAGATGGGATGACGCCCAAAATTGTAGAAGCGATCGCACCCGTACTCACACTCCTCGCCAATCAGCTACGACATTCGGACTATCATATTCTCCAAACCCTTGATGGGGGTTGGGTGGTAACGACCCTAAGTAATCGCGCTCAACCTGATGTTGAGAAAAATGTCGTTTATGCGTTTCCTACTCTCAAGGACGCTACTGATTTTCAATCGGTTGCCGATCCTCAAATCATTGCGGCTACGATACCCGTCACTCACATTTTGTTTCAAATGTTGGCGATCGACACCGTTACTAGCATAGTTTTTTTTGATACACCTGGTAATCTAACAATCGGTACAGAGGTGCGTCGAGATGACCTGCAACAATTAATTCAAACACCGTTGCAACGAATGCAGTCAGTACCTAGGTCATATCCTAGCAACCTTCCTCCAGATATTGCTTGAGTTCTTCTCTTCCCAACGAGTGATTGCAGAAGGTCTATACAAAAATTGATATATTGGGGCTGAAGGTTTGAAATATAAGGTGGCGAAACGAAAGCTCTCTTTAACTTTACCTAAATCCAGGTATTTAGAAAAAATGGTGTCATCGAAGAGAATTCCATGAGACCTGAAAGGCAAGGGAAGTAGAGAATATTTCTCCCCTTCTTCCCCTGCTTTTCTGTATTTCCCAGCTTTCTTGCTCAGTCTGAGTGGTTAATTGCTTGAACTCAATTGAGAATACTTCAATGAAACTTTGGCTTGGCTAGACTCCACTAGGATAGATTTGAGTGCAGCCTTCCAGCTCCGTGAAGGGTCATAAAATTGCTCTTGCGCTCCTATGCAGCCCCGTCGCTTTTGTTCGTAAAATTGGCGATCATCACACAACTTGAGCAAGGCATCACCGTACGCCTTAATGTCATTGGGAGCAACTTCTACAGCAGCGTTTCTCACATAGGCTAACGCTGGACAGACAGCTGAGGTGACTACAGGACGACCGCATAAAACGCTTTCCACTACAACTTGGTTGAACCCCTCTATAAAATCTTTCCTCGTCGGCACAATGACAACGTGCGCTTGCTTGAACATCTCGCGCATTTGTGGCTTGTTGCAGTGACCGTGACACACAAAAGAGGAATCAATCCCAGCTTCCTTGGCAGCCAGACGCAAAGACTCTAGCATTGAACCATTTCCGCAAAGATCGAACGTAATGTCCTGTCTTCCTTGAGAGGCAAAACGTTTAGCTATTTCCAATACATCAAAAACGCCTTTATCTGACTCGATTCGACCGACAAATAGCACTCGAAACGGCGAACGGTTCTCATCGGGTTTACCCACCCCAGCGAACTCTGTTCGAGAGTAAGTGGGTAGGAATCGTCGTATTGGCAAGTGCTGATTTGCTGTGAGTTGGGCTAGTTGCTCCGATATATCTTCCGAGGCTGTCAAGATGTCGGTACAGTGTTTAGCGAACAAATTACGGTTAAGTTTGAGGAGTAGCTTTTCTACCTTGCGTTGAGGAATATACTTACGCCAAAGGACGCAGTGTAATGATGGTATGACTTGCACTCCCAGCAAAGAGAGTAGTGATAAGACAAACCAGTGTGTTGTTCCACTAGCCACTACCGCAACGTTGGCTCTGAAGCGGATGGCGGAGGCAATCAACCGCAACCCATACCAAATCTGACCCAAATGATATAGCAGACCTGATGCAGACTGTAATGGTATTGGACGATGCTTAATCTTGAAGCGCTTATCCTGCAAGGATTTTCTCTCTGAACAGGAAGAGATTACGTAGGCCTTTGCCTCTAATTCATGACACACTTGGTAAAACTGACCCGAATAGGTGAGTGCAACCTGTGATGGATCGTCTTGTCCTTCAACCCAGTAGCTATAAGTTCCAATCACATCCCCAGGGCCTGCGGCGTAGAGAACTCGCAGTGTGATAGGCAGCCTAGCCAGCGAATCTTTTGCACGATTTGATTCTATAAGCTGTGTCAAGGTATCTCTCCTGCAAAGAAGGCTTCTTCTCACCAGCAAAGCAGATGTAGAAATGTTTCGTCTATTTCCAAAGACATAAATATTTATAAAACAAATTATCTATATGTAATAAAATGGAAGGTTTTAGCTGGGATTGAGATAGGAAGCGACGCGATCGCACAAAATTATCTTTTCTCTAGCTAGTGCAGGCTGGCAGAAATAAATCACCAGCTTATAAATAGTTGAACACCTTATGCTGAAGCAACTTTTGACTTTTGACCTTTGACTTCCAAGCGAGCGGTACTAGAGCTTCCTAAAGTCAGGAATGAGTCCCGAAAGATTAAGAAGAATTCATGAAGAACTCCATAGCTGAAGCTAATCATTTATGGATGCTGGTTCCCTGCCCAGATACTTATAATTTATTAGTCCTTAGAGACGCAATACAAGTCTGCACTTGAATCACCTGAGCATTGTGTAGGCGATCGCTTTAGTAGAGACGACTCAGGACGTAGTCAGCTAGGTCAATTAGGGCTTTAGAGGATTCCGAGGGCTTCAGTTGAGCTATGTTTTGT
>JALYGX010000373.1 GCA_030776905.1 Cyanobacteriota bacterium
ACTTACGGGTTCGGGAACCTACGTCACCGATGTAGTACCTTTTGCCTTAGGCAATTTTGAGCCTTCTGAGTTACGTAATGGTATCTTTACCCTGAGCCAAGGCTCTGGTAAAGCTGGAGACATTACGATTAATACGCGACAGCTCACGGCTACTGATGGTGCCTTTGCTGCCAGCTACACATTTGGAGCAGGACAAGCTGGGGATTTAAATCTAAATGTTTCAGAGGCAATAAAGTTAAGTGCTGCTGGATTTTTTACCCTGGCTGGAATTGGCTCGACTGGAGAAGCGGGAAATCTGATAGTCAATACCAGTCGGCTAGTGATGCAAGATAATGCGATTCTAGCCACAACTACGTTTGGGAAAGGGCGAGGAGGGGATCTAAAACTATTTGCCTCAAACTCTATAGACTTAATTAGTGCCACACCAATCCTATTCGACAACGGTATTACCCTTCCAACGGCAATAGTTACTAACACGATTGGTAATGGGAACTCAGGAGACGCATTGATATCGACTCAACGACTGACGCTCCGAAACGGAGCTGCAATCCAGGCTGCAACTGCTGGTAGCGGACAGGGTGGGAGTCTAGAAGTAAACGCTAGTAAATCTGTGACACTAATCGGTAGTGCTTTACCGGTGACACAAACAGGTAGTCCTTTAAATGAGCCATCCTCTAGTTCTTTAGATGTCTCAACACTTTCATCTGGTAATGGAGGAAGCCTAGTAGTTAATACGAGAAATTTGGTGATCAAGGATGGAGCTGGAATATTCGTTGAAAGTTTGCCAGGTGCATCCGGCAAGGCTGGCAGCATTGATGTGATGGCTCATTCCATCTCTCTCAATCGCGGCACTATCACCGCTGCCGCAGCCGGAACTGAAGGTGGAAACATTCAGCTACAGGCACAAAACTTGCAATTGCGTAATCAAAGTGCAATAACGGCAACAGCAGGTAATCAAGGGAGAGGGGGAAATATCCAGATTGATACAGGGACATTAGTCGCTTTGGAAAATAGCGATATTACAGCCAATGCTCCAGACGGCACTGGAGGTACGATCGCAATTAATGCTCAAGCCATCTTTGGCACACAAAGTCGCGATTTCATAACACCAGAAAGCGACATCACTGCTTTTGGAAAAACGGCTGAGTTAAATGGCGTAGTGCAAATTAATATCCCAGATATCAACTTGCAGAGTGCCCTGAACCAACAGGAAGCTAATTTTGTCACTCCAGAACAAGCGATCGCTTCTAGCTGCCTCGCCCGTCGCAATGCTCAACAAGGCAGCTTCACGGTTACAGGAACCGGAGGCTTACCCGTCACTCCCTATGATGCCCTTCAGAGTCAGTATGCTGTGACGAACGTTCAAGCACTGGGGAAAGAACGAGGAACTTCAAGCGCTCCGTTGTCTTCCCGTTCTCGCCAAGCCTCAAGTCCCAAGTCCTGGAAACTGGGCGACCCGATTCAGGAAGCGCAAGGCATGACTCTTTCAGCAGATGGACGGTTGATTGTGGGTACAGCTTCTGAGTTAGTGGCAGCCGCACAGGCAAAGGATTTAATCTGCACTTCTAGCGCTCAATAGACCTGTCTTCAGAGGGCTGAGGCTGAGTGCTGAGTGAGCAAACTGACTGTTCACGGCAGCATTGCGGAAGCAGTATTTTCCAGTTATAATGGCGAGTTTTAACAACGAACTCTATTAGTAAAGCGACTCCTGTAAGGAGCTAGCATGAACAGCCCTAACCCAAATCTTGATTATTTGAGCAGCGCTCCAGCAGACTAGTGCAGGATGGCAGAAATAAGTAACTAGCTTACAAGCCGTTGAACACCTTATGCTCAAAGAACTTTTGACTTTTGACCACATCGGGTGCCGGAATTCAGTTGGGGCATAGGAGACGCGCTAGCCTTGGAATAAACGGATCGCTTAACGTTCTATGTGGCAACAACTGCGACGACAACTTTGGGAATTGCGCGGTGTTTGGACGGTTGCTCCTAGCGTTGCGACTGTTGTAATTGCTCTGCGCGTTTGCGGTTTATTGCAACATTGGGAATGGGGAGCGCTCGATCAATACATTCGCTGGCGTCCTCTGGAACCCCAAGACGAACGTATCGTCATTGTTGGCATCAATGAAGTGGATTTAAAAAAAGCCCGACAGTGGCCCATTTCAGATGCCATGCTTGCCCAACTCTTGGTCAAAGTCAAAAATCAAAATCCAAGGGCGATCGGTCTTGACCTTTATCGAGATTTGCCAGTCGAACCCGGTCATTCTGCATTAGCGAACATTTTTCAGACCACACCCAACTTGATTGGGATCGAGAAGCTGAATGAGAAGGACAAAACCGATGCTGTTGCCCCGCCGCCGGAACTGGCTCAAAAAGGTCAGGTTGGCATTAATAACATTGTGGTAGATCCCGATGGCAAGCTGCGTCGGGGCTTGCTCTCAGATAAAGGCGAACAATCTGTGCCCTCTTTGAGCTTTCTGCTGGCAGGGATGTATCTACAGGCTCAAAACATTCTGCCGCAACCATCGGAGACTAATCCTAAAGTTTTCCAGTGGGGAAAGAGTGTCTTTCAACCCTTTACAGCTAATGAAGGTGGCTATGTGGATGCCGATGACGGCGGCTACCAAATTTTATTAAACTATCGCGGTCCTGCCAAAAGCTTCCGCACAGTATCTCTGAGTGATGTGCTGGAAGACCGGATACCCGCTAACTTAATGCGCGATCGCATTGTTTTAATTGGTTCAACGGCAACCAGTCTCAACGATCTCTTTTACACCCCCTACAGTGGAGAGACCATTACAACGCCAGAACGCACCCCTGGGGTAGAAATTCAAGCCAACTTAATCAGCCATATTATCAGTGCCGCACTAGAAGGACGACCGGGCATCAAAACTTGGTCGGAAGCGCTAGAGTGGTTGTGGATTTTGCTCTGGTCTGGAGTCGGTGCTACCTTAACGTGGAAATGGCGATACACAGGAAAAATGCGCTCTGCGCTACCCTGGGCTTCGCGATCGCTTTCCTGGCAGAAGGGAGTTAGTTCTTTTCTCGCAGCAGGCACTTTATGGGGTAGTACGTACTTAGTCCTCTTAAGAGGCTGGTGGATACCTGTAGTTCCTCCATTTTTGGGGCTTATAGGGTCTGCCATCGTCATTACAGCTTACCTTGCCCACTCTGCCGGACGGATTCGGAAGACATTTGGGCGATACCTGAGTGATTCCGTCGTCGCCACTTTGCTGGAAAGCCCAGGCGGATTAAAAATTGGTGGAGAAAGCCGCAAAATCACTATTCTTACTTCCGATCTCAGGGGATTTACAGCTATATCAGAACGCTTGCAGCCGCAAGAGGTCGTTAAAATCCTCAACCTCTATCTGGAAAAGATGGCAGAAGTAATTACCCAGTACGAGGGAACCATTGAAGAATTCATCGGCGATGGAATTTTAGTGCTGTTTGGTGCCCCTACTCTTAGAGAAGACGACTCCATCAGGGCGGTGGCTTGCGCAGTTGCCATGCAGTTGGCAATGAGTTCTGTCAACAAAAAGATGGAATTATTAGGTTTTCCCAACTTAGAAATGGGTATTGGAATCAATACCGGGGAAGTTGTAGTAGGGAATATTGGTTCAGAAAAACGCACGAAATACACGGTAATTGGTAGCCATGTGAACCTAACTTACCGGATTGAATCTTATACCGTAGGCGGTCAAATTCTCATTTCCGAGTCCACGTTACAAGAAGTAAAGTCACTCGTGAGAATTGACAGTCACAAGGAGGTCAAACCGAAAGGCGTGAAACAGCCGATAAGCATTTATGAAGTCGGAGGTATGGCTGGAGAATACAACCTTTTTCTACCGAAAGAAGAAGAAGTGTTTTTTCCTCTTCCTGAAGAAATCCGTTTGCAATTTCATTACACGCTTCTGGATGGCAAGCATATCGGCGATTCCCTATTTAAGGGAAGCTTGGTTAAGCTTTCACCCAAAGGAGCGGAGGTTCGAGCCAACCATACAGACAAATACGCTGTGCCAGAACCTCTGAGCAATATAAAGCTCAATTTGTCACCCTTCAATAACTCAACGCAATCCAGTGAAGATGTCTATGCTAAAGTCTTGGAGAAACCAGCAGAAAATGGAAGCTTTTATATCCATTTCACTGCGAAACCTCCGGACGTAGATGTGATGCTTAAATCCCTCTACGAGAGAGCAAGGACGCTACAAGCGTCAAAAACTGAATAAAATCTAATAACGGAAAGTAAATCCTATGAAAAGTCCCCCGCGTTTCACCGCATTAATAATAAGCACAACAGCTATCTTTTCGGTACAACTGTTCGGTGTGTTCAATTTTTCTCAGCCTAGCGGATTAAAACATTCTAAAGATTTAGGAATTTTACCTTCTGTGTTTGGCAGTTTACCTGCAAAGGCTCAGTCAATTGCGCCCAATGTCTCCCTAGGTGGCAAAGAATTCTTAGTCAGTCAAGCTAGGAGTTCGCCAATTCGCTTCGTACCCCCATCAGGTAAAAGTACCCGCAGAAGTCAGGGGTCTGGTTCGCGGGGCTGCGAACAATCCTTACCGGGGGGCTTAGTAACGTTGTTAATTCCTTCAAAAGATTACATCGGACAGACCACTGCGGGCCATCCCAGCTTTTTCTGGTACTTATCCCAGCCTGTCTCAGTACCAATCAAGTTTACCTTGGTGGAACGAGGCATACCCGAACCTTTGCTTGTGAAACAGATTGACTCCCCAGCAGTTGGAACGATTGAGGTAAAGCTTCCCAAAGATAAACCAGAACTCGTGACCGGGCGGGTATATAGCTGGTCTGTTACCTTAGAGTGCAATGCAAGGCGACCTTCTGCTAATCCCTATTTCTATAGCTGGATCGAGCGCATACCAACAACACCAGGACTGGTGCAACAATTGGCAGAGGTTGGCTCGCGCAATAATCTTCAGAGAAAAACAGTATCCTCTGAGAGCGGCTCTCCAGAACACGGGGCTTCTGCACAGACACTTCGCGATCGCGCTGCAATCTATGCACAATCCGGACTTTGGTATGATGCCCTAGACGCCCTTTCAGCGGCTCAGAAAGCAAATCCCCATGATGGGTCTATAAAAGAAGATTTTCTCTCTCTTCTCAAGCAAGTCAGTTTGGAAGAAGTGGCAAAGCAAGAGCAGCAACGCCTCGCTCACAACTAGACCGTTGAAAATTGAACGTTAAATAACTGAGCTTTCACCCAACAGAGCTTGCTAGGATTGAGGCTCAAGACCGTCTGATATTAAAGCAACACCACTCTTGACGCTTCCATAAGGTTGCAACAACCCAGTTGTGTTGTTCTAAGGTGTCGGCAATTGGTTTTGCCTGCTCTAGCAAAATACCGCTGATAATTCCCCAACTACTGGGACCTGCGATCGCAGTCATCTCTGGAATTAAGTCGATAATCACCTCTGCCAGAATATTGCAGAGAATACCATCGACGAGTTTCCCGCCTGTTAGCTTTGGTAATAGATCCACACTGCCCTTCTCTACCACTAGGCGCTGGGCACTGATCTGATTGAGGTCACGATTGCTGCGAGCAGCCTTTACTGCTAAAGGGTCAATATCGACAGCATAAACTGTTTTAGCCCCTAACAACACCGCGCCAATAGATAGAATACCAGAGCCACAGCCAATATCAGCTACCACAAGATTGTTACTATCATCACCAATACGCATTTCCAATGCTTCCAGGCATAATTGCGTCGTCTGATGATTGCCTGTACCAAACGCGGCTCCAGGGTCAAGGCGTAGCAGCCGTCGTTCTGACGGTTTTGGCATGGGTAGCCATGCGGGGTAAATTAAGAAGCGATCGCCAATTTCTTGGGGTTCCCAGTACTGCTTCCAACTGCTCGACCAGTCTTCCTCATCAATCAAGTGCCAGTGAGTCACTGGAATCGGTAGCCCCACGGTTAAGGCATCCTGACGCAACAATAGCGAAAGCGCTGCCAAATCCAACAGGTGTGCTTGCATTTGAGGTAAGTGCGCCTGTATCAGTAGAGAGTGACCCTTGACCTCTGTGGACATTCCCCGACAGCCAAACTTTTCCAGCCGCCAGAAGATTAAATCTTCCAACGCCGAGTCCGAGAGAATTTGAATTTCCCACCAGCTGTTTGCCATAGTGTTCGTGCGGAGTGCTGTTGAGCGTTGCGGGGCGTAGCCCGTGCTGAGTGCGCCGGATTGCGAGAAGGCTGAGTGAGGTGTAGGGAGTGGAAGCCGGAGCTTTAGTGAGTAGGGAGTGGGGAGTGGGATTCTATTGATATTATCGCTCTTACCCCTATCCCTTAACTCAGCACTCAGCACTCAGCACTCACAGCGTTACCGTGTAAGCATCCCGGATTCCTGGAACCTTTGTAATCTCTGATAAAACTCCCTCTGGTAGAGGGTCATCAATACTTAAGACCATTACGGCATCACCCCGCACAATTTTGCGACCGACTTGCATACTGGCAATATTGACATTAAAACTACCCAACAGAGAGCCTATTTTTCCAATAATTCCCGGCATATCACGGTGCAGAGTAAAGAGCATATAGTGATTGGGAGGCACATTAACGGGAAACTCATCAACACTTGTAATGTGAATTTCCCCATCGCTCAACAAAGCCCCCGTCACCGAATGCTCGCCCAAAGACCCAATAGCGGATAGATGTAGCGACCCTCCCGAATAGTCTCGAATTGAGGCATCTCGCGTTTCAATCACGCGAATTCCCCGTTCTTTCGCCTCAATACTGGCATTCACATAATTGACCCGTTCGCGTAGGGCTTGGGAAAGTAACCCTTTAAGCGCCGCTACAACTAGAGGCTGGCTATTATTGGTCGCTAATTCTCCCTGCAAGCGGACATTTAACATTTCAATGCGTCCCCCCGATAGCTGACCGACCAAGTTGCCAAGGGTTTCTGCCAATTGCATATAAGGTCTAAGTTCTTCCAGGACATTTGGAGAAAGTCCCGGAATGTTGACTGCCGAACGGGCGGGTAAGCCTAAGAGAACATCCCGAATTTGTTCGGCAACATCGATCGCAACATTGACTTGGGCTTCTGCGGTAGAGGCTCCTAAGTGCGGAGTCAGCACCATTTCTTTGCCAAGTGAGCGTAGGGGTGAATCTCCCAATGGCTCCGATTCAAAGACATCCAATGCCGCACCCGCAATTTTCCCGCCTTTCAACGCCTCATAGAGTGCCTGTTCGTCAATAATTCCACCCCTAGCGCAGTTGATAATTCGGGCACTGGGCTTCATCTTCGCCAGCGCCTCGGCATTAATTAAATGAGTGGTTTCCGGTGTCTTCGGCATATGCAGCGTGATGTAATCTGCCTGCTGCAATAGCATATCCAAATCTACAAGGAGACAACCTAGCTGATCTGCCCGTTCTATAGAAATAAACGGGTCATACGCTAGTATCTTCATCCCCATTGCCCGTGCCACTGTAGCTACATGGGAACCAATTTTCCCTAAGCCAACAACACCTAGGGTTTTTTTATAAACTTCTGCTCCAATAAAGCTCTTACGATCCCATTGATTATTTTTGACCGACTGATTCGCATCGGGGATATGGCGAGAAAGAGACAGCATCATTGCCAGAGCGTGTTCAGCCGCAGCGATTGTGTTGCCTTCTGGAGAGTTAACTACAACAATTCCCTGACGGGTAGCGGCTGGGACATCGACGTTATCAACACCAACCCCAGCACGTCCAATGATTTTCAATTGCTTGCCCGCTTCAATGATTTCTCTGGTAACCTGCGTACCAGAACGAATCATCAAGGCATCATATTCTGAGATAATCCCAACTAACTCTTCAGGTGAGAGATTGGTTTTGATGTCAACCTGAGCAACTTGGGAGAGGATATCAATTCCGGCTTGATCGATTATGTCGGAGACGAGAACCTTAGACATTACCAGCAGAGGGGTTGAAATGGGTTACACACATCGCATCCACATTTGGGGAGCGTCGAGTATCGAGACTAGGAGCAATTGCGGTTAAATGCCTGAAGAGGTTGATACAGAGCGTGCCATTGCCTCATATGGGTCGATTTACCGCAAGTAGGAATTGTAACTGCAAAGGTGTCGCTACACTCCCAATTGTCTGAAATATTTTAAGTTTATCCGAGTTAGACGGTAAGATTGATGCGACTAACGATGACCCTTTCAGACTCATAATTGGGATAGAGGCTGGCGTCAAACAGCGCTATGTAAGCTCTTACTAAAATTAAATCTCGTATCGAATGCTCAATTTTTACCGATGAATTACTTAATTGCCGTACTACAAGACCGCATTGAGGCTGAAGAAGCCTACTCAGCCTTAGAGAAAGAAGGCTTACCAATGGACAAAGTTACTATCCTTGGTAGAGGCTACAAAGATGCTGATGAATTTGGATTAATCGACCCCAATTTAGAAGCGAGAAAACAAGCGCGTCTATTGGCATACGGGGCAATTCCCTTTGGATTTATAGCGGGCTATGCCTTTAATTTGCAAACAGGGATACAACTGTTTGAATGGGCGGGTGCTTTGGGTAACCATATTATCGGCGGAGTGTTTGGTGCGATCGCTGGTGCAATGGGCAGCGTTTTTGTCGGTGGCGGAGTTGGTTTGATTAGCAGCAGTAGTGATGCTTTACCCTACCGAAATCGCCTCAATGAAGGTAAATATTTGATTGTCGTCAAAGGTTCTGATACCTTGACGAGGCAAGCTACCCGAATTATTCGCCAATTCGAGCCGGAGAATATTCAAGGTTACGTTGAGCCGGAAAATGTTTAGAATTTCTTGCCCGATATATATAGTATCTAACTCTCGCTTACGGCAGTGAAAAGTGATTTCTCCGTATAACTAGCGACTGAATTTA
>JALYGX010000374.1 GCA_030776905.1 Cyanobacteriota bacterium
GTCACCGTCACACGGGTGGAACCAATAGCACTGCCAATTTGTGCGTGAGTTAAGGGAAACGGTAAACAATAACCGCGATCGCAAGGTTCACCAAATTCTTCGATTAATAACGTTAGAAATCCCAAAAGTCGGTCAATCGTCCGTCGCTGTCCTAAAGTACTCAGCCACAGGAGTTTGCGCTGGTGTTGATACCGAAATGCATCTAAAACCTCCCGCCGAAAGTGGGGCCAATTATCCAAGTCATGCCAGTACATCCAGACAACTGAGGTTTGGTCAACGTGGGAATAAGCCGATAGTGTAAATGGCGACTGCGCCACAATTTCAAAGGGTTGACCAGCACTAACGAAGCCTAAAAAAGCTTCCTCTGTTGTCTGCTGCGATAATTGAGACGCACCCTTACTGGTGCTACCACTCACTTGAGCCGTACCTACCAAGCGAATCGCGCCCCGTTGTACCAGATACAACAACCCTGCGCGGGCAGGAATGCGATCGTCTTTGCTAAACGTTCGATAACGGTAGTGTTCCTGCGCCCAGTCGAGAATCCGTTGCCACGTTAAAAAAGGTCGAGATGCCTCTGATGCGGAGGATGGTGAGTGCATAAGTTCCCAGCGTGATGAAACGCAAGTTTTTCTAGATCTTACATGGAGTCAAAAGTAGCAAAAAATACCTTGAACTGCCGAGTAGTAAGTGTGAGCTTACAGGGCAATTGTGCGGCGATCGCGCAATTGTTACAACGGCAAATATTAGCTGCAATGAATTTGTCTGCTATGGGCATGACGGTAGCGGATTTGTCGTGCGGTGTTACGCTGACCTCTGAAACGATTCCTTTACACCGCTTGCCCGATGATACTCCTATCATCTATCGCTCGGCGATCGCTTTCAAGCTGGCTCCTGTTTGGCAACTCCCAGCCCTCGATATCGCTAATCAGCTAACGGCGTCTCTTCTGGCAAGTTGTGAGAACCCTCCCGCTCAAATGTACCTAGACTTCAACGTTGAGGTAGTATCCCCAGGCTGGATTAACTTTCGACTGAACGAGCAGAGTTTAGCAACTTGGTTACAATGGTTGATTCAGATGCCCTTAAGTGCTGACCCAGTTGATGACTCATCCTTAAAACTCCAGAAAAGAGAGGTGAAGGGTGGTGAACGTCTCACAAATACCCCCAATTACTTTCCCGTGCAGTATGCCCATGCCCGTTGCTGCTCGCTGCTGCGCTTGGCTCACCGACAGGGCTTGATTACACTCAAAGACTTGGACTTCAATACTCTGGGCTGGCAAGTAATCGAGCCAAACCCCATTTCTTGGCTCAACGACGATCAAAAGGCAGATACAGAACAGGTGGTACTGCGGTTACAGCATCCGGCAGAAAGACGTTTAATCGCTCAGATCATAGATTTGCCAGATTCCATCAGCAACCCAGATCGACTAAGAGCGGTAAAACTTGCCAGTACTTTGAGCAAAGCCTTTGAGCAGTTCTACAGTAGCTGCCGGATTTGGGGAGAGGTGAAGACTCAGACTCCAACGTTGGCTCAAGCAAGATTGGGGTTAGTGGAGGTAACACGAGGAGTGCTGCGATCGCTTTTACAAGACCAACTGGGCGTCCCGGCACCCGTGGAACTCTAACCCGTGGAACTCTAAATATAAAAATATTATTAAGAAGGTAGTGACAAATTGCCTAACCTTCGAGTATCATGCTAGCAGTGTGAGGAGCGAACCAGTAGGGGAACCGAGACGAAACACGGCCAGTCGTCGGTTCCCTTTCTGATGTAAAGGCTTGGTTTAAGGTAAGCATAGGGCAGTACCCCGACCCTGTTAGTGGTTCACAGGACAAACGCTTCAATTGCCGTCGCGGCACCATCGTCCTCAACACTGGGAGCCACCCACTGAGCGATCGCTTGCACGTCTGCGGGTGCATTCCCCATAGCAATGCCTAAACCTGCGTATTCGAGCATTTCCACATCATTGAAGTTATCGCCAATTGCCATGACATTCTGAGCGGTGAGTCCCAGCATCTCTTCTGCTAAGTAGCGTACAGCTATCCCTTTATTGGCGGCGGGATTTGTGGCTTCAAAGAAGGTTGCCACTGATTTGGTCAGGTAAAGCTCGGCTGGGGTATATTGTTTTCGCAAACTGCCCAACAGTTGCTCAATGATTGTCGTATCGTCGCTGAGCGCTAAAACTTTAGTTGGTTCCGAGGTCAAAACCTTACGCAGATCGCCCACAGGTAGCGGCTGAATTTCGGCACGTTTGGCATAAACGTTTGTTTCTGGTGTGATTTCCCGGACATATAACTGGTCGTTGATATAGAAGTGAACCGAGAGGAGCGATCGCAGCGCATCACTCTCAAAGTAATCCAACAATTGCTCTGCCGTGGTGCAGGAAACTGGCAAATGTTGGTGAATCTTTTGCGTCGCTGGGTCTTGAATCCACGCGCCTTGGTAGGCAAGCATCGGCAGCGTAGACCCGACTTCTTGATGAAAGCGCAAGGCAGAGCAATACATCCGACCCGTAGCGATCGCCACTTGAATTCCCTTTGCCTGAGCCTTGCGAATTGCCTGCTTCACGGGTTCCCGAATGTCATTGGACTGACCCGCGATCGTGCCGTCAATATCCAGTACCAGTAATCGAATATCCAGGCTAGTGGTGTCATTAGAGGTAAGAGATGCCAACTGATGAGTAGCCGAGAGTTGGGGCATAAGTTGTGAGTTATATCATTGTCAAATTAACCAAACTCTTAAAGACTAACAACTACTCCCAAATCTTTTCTCAACACTTAACACTCACCACGGGCTACGCCCCGCAACGCAAGGGCAGCACTTTTTAACTCACCACTCAGCACTTTTTAGTAATGACCCAAGGAAAGAATCGTGCTCAGGTAGGTCGTCTGATCTTATTTACAACTCTCTTGCTGACGTTATTTGTTTTATCTGTCAAAGTTTCAGCGGCTTGGGCAACGCGATCGCTTAGTCTCATGGCAGAGTCGTTGCATACTCTGCTTGTTAGCTTTAGCACGCTTTTGAGTTTGCTGAGGATTCGAGCCTCGGTTCGTTCAGCAATGCCATCCCTCTCCGGTCACGGTAAACAGGAAACCGCCGTTACGTTCTTGCTAATCGCCATTTTAGGCTTTACAGGTTTGAATTTGTTGATCATGTCCGGTCAGCAGTTGGCAGCTACCATTCGTGGCGAAATAGTAATCTTTCCCGTCCGCGTGAGTCTGTCTTTAATCCAGCTATTAGGTGTTGTCGTGGTGACTAACCTGGGTTTGGCAATACTCAATCTCTACCAAGGTAAAGTTCTGAGGAATCGTGTCCTGCGCTTTAATGGCAGTCAACTTCTAAAGGATGTCTGGCTGACTATGCTGATAGTGGTTGGGCTTTTAGGCGTTTGGTGGGGTCTGGTTTGGCTGGATGTCGTGCTAGCGATTTTGCTAATTTTCCTGGCGGTGAGAAGTTGTTGGCAAATCGTCAGTTGGCAATTGCCTTTCTTAGTGCAGCAAACTGCGATCGCTCCAGAAGTTCTCGCCCAAATTGCCCACCAAGTTGGGGGTGTTACTCACTGTTACCAAATCCAATCGCGGGGTCTTGTCGGACGCTTTGTTTATATCCAGATGCACCTGATCGTCCATCCAGAGTTTACAGAAGTAACGTCTTTAATTGCTCAACGTATTGAGGGAGTAATCCGAGAGCGCTACGGTCCCGTTCAACTTACTTTTTATATCGATGATGATTTTTCAGAAGCGGCAAGTGTGAATTCTTCTGAGCGGACACCAGAAGTCAACGGTAAAAATGACGCAAAGGGTAAATAGTATTGTTATTGCATAGTAGGGGCGGGTTTAACTTCGTTCTCCGTGGTTAGCCTAAGATATCGGTAAAGCCGTTCCTACAAAGCCTGCTGATATCACTCCTAAGCACGATAAGCAAGAGCGAAGCGGTCAATGCCTGCTAAATCCGAAATTATCTGAATGTGGCAGTAACTGCCTTGCTGATGCAGCAACTGAGCTACTGTATCCGCTTGTCCCGCCATCATTTCAATTAACCATACACCGCCCGATCGCAGATAATCGGGAGATGTTTTGATGAGCTGCCGGATGCAGTCTAGACCATCACTACCGCCGTCGAGGGCAAGATGAGGTTCGTGGTTGGCTACTTCCGGTTGCAGTTGCCCGATCCAACTGCTGGGTATATAAGGTGGATTTGCCACCATCCCACTCAATTGACCTTTAAGAGCGCTCAGAGGCTCCCACCACGAACCTTGGTAAAACTGAATCCTTTGAGCAAAACCTAGCTGTTGAGCGTTTAGCTGGGCAACAGCTAGGGCATCAGCACTGCAATCAACAGCGTGAATCGTAGCGGCTTTAAATGCCTCTGCCAGTCCAAGCGCGATCGCACCACTGCCAGTTCCTAAATCCGCCCAGTGTCCTTCTGCCAGTTGAGGAGTTGGGCTGTTCTTCACAGCGCCCACAGCTAAGTCAATCAGGTACTCGGTTTCTGGGCGCGGAATCAGGACTGCCGGAGAAACACTCAGGGAAAAATGACGCCAAGGGGTTACCCCAGCCAAGTACTGAATGGGCGATCGGTCATGAAGACGGCGATGCCATAACTGGGATAGCATCGGCAGGGGATACCGCAAGTCTATTGATGCTTGTGCTTTGAACGACTCCAAACGTAGCCCTAAGGCATCAAGCCCAGTCACTTCTTGTAACAGCCAGTCTACTTCCTCGACTGGAACGCTAGCTGCCACTGCCGACTTGCGAGCATCCTGACGCCATTGCCAAAGTTCTGAACCCGATACTGTTGACAACGCCAGAGAATCGTGCATCAACAACTCATCTTTAGCGTTATGACTGCTCAATCTCCAATCCTGGCCTTTTCAAGACTCCTGAGTTAAAGTTCCGCCTGGGCAATGCATGAAATGCTGAGGTATCCACAACTTGCCAAAGTACTAACCTGAGGGTGCTGAGTTTTGACTCAGCACTCAGCACTTTATTGTCGCGGACGCTGGGGCGCACCTTGCTGGGGAGAAGACTGGTTCGCTGGTCGGGAAGCGGGCAGTGACTGCACGAATTGATCGGCTTCTTGAGAGCGAACCAACTGGATTTTTTGTACGAACGGGTCGTTGCTACTCTGCAATTTCTGAATCAGGCTCTCTAAAGGTACAACCGTAATCTGGATTTTGGTGTCAGGCTTTTGCTGCTTGATTTTGTCTACTATCCCCTGCAACTGATCTTTGTCAAAGAAGAAAGGAACTGCCTGCTGACCATCCGGTTGGGGAAACACGACGAATTCCTGAGGTGAAGCACCTGTTGCAACAAATAAAGGCGTGCCCTGGAATTGCTGCCCTTGTTGACCAGCTTGAGTTACGATTGCCTGTGCTGATTGCACTTGCTGCTGCACGGGTACGTACTGAAAGTTCAAACCATCTGGCTTGTTTTGGTTATCCTTAATCAGCTTGTATACATCCCCCATAGAAACAGGTACAACTTGTACAGCTTTGGCTAAGTCAGGCTTGTTAGTCTTCAACCTATCGACAAAAGCTTGAGCATCTCGTTGGCTGAGAAAGGCGGGTGCCACGGCTACTGCCTTGTTTTGCCCATTTGGAACAGAGGCAACCAGTGGTGAACCTTGTGCATCAGTGATGGTAAATACTGGCACAGATTGTAATTTTTGGACAACTTGCTCATCTGGCAATGCCAATGCTTGTAAATTTCCTATAGACAAGGAACCCAGCATTGCACTGCCAACTAAACCTAGTGTTGCGCTCCAGCGAACCAATGATTTCATCAAAATTACCTCACAATTTGACCTTATATACCTTGCCACAATTAGAATAGCGCTCCTGCTTTGGGATGACACATCGAAAGGCTAATTAGATCAAGTTCATCTGCCTCAAAGCTTTTGTTTACCCTATCGGTTTAGGATTTAATTTCCGGCTTAATTATTTATCAGTAACTTCCACCATTACTCTTGTTCATCGGTGAGTTCCCTGACCTTTTTCAATCTCTAATAGTTCCACATATCAATTGACAATCGTAACCATTGCTCAATACCTTAAGCGCGATCGCCTCTGACTTTATATTAAGGCTACCGCTAATAGCTTAAGCGACTCTATAAAGATTGTAATCGGGATGACAGGATTTGAACCTGCGACATCCTGCTCCCAAAGCAGGCGCGCTACCAAGCTGCGCTACATCCCGGTTTCTACCCAGCTAGTATAGCTTTATTTTGACCGATTAGAGTCAAAATAATAAATTACTACAAATTAATCTGGATACCAGAACATTCCTTTAATTCCTTCGGGGTCTGCCATAAATCCCATTCTCCGATAAAAATTCACCACTTGAGGGTCAGCAAAAAGGGTGATATTGCTGATATCCTCACTGCGAAGTTTCTTGATCATGTACTTCATCAATGCCTTCCCCAGCCCCTTCCCCTGGAAGTCTGGGTGAACTACCACATCCCAAATTGTGGCATTGAAAGCATGGTCAGAAGTCGCCCGTGCGAAACCAATTAGGCGTCTTGTGTTACCTCGTTGTTGCCACATAGAGCCTACAAGAAAGCTGTGCTGAATTGCTTTCTTGACTTTGCGCATGGGTCGGCGAGACCAACCGACGGCATCGCAGAGTTCTTCTAGTTCGTAAAGATCGATTTCCCGCTCCGTACTAAAAAATATACGGGAACCTCCCTCGGTGCGATCGCTCGTACCTTCCACTGCATCCCCTTCAAACGGCGTTTGCGGCACGGCAGCGTCAGAACTGCTAAAAAAGCTTTTCCAAAAACCCATGCAGGTGTGGCTGTGGCATTTTCATACTTCTGTCCCTCAGGTTCGGCAGACTTTCCCTTCCTTGCGGACAAGACTTTCTGCTTGATAGGGATCAGACTTAACACGATTAAGTTTATCCCAAACCCTACAGGTACAACTACGAGCAGGCTTGAACTTTTGTGATACACAAGGTATCTCAGGCATTAATAATTATGTGTGCTAGATTCACACACGCGCCTCAAAAGTAGCATAAACTTAATATTTGCGATATTCCCTATCGCCCTCAATCTAGCCAAAACTTCGTGAAATAAATAATAACATAACTGTACGGCTGTATCTCCCAATCCACGCAATAGTTAAGGTTTCAGCCTTAACCTTCTTTAGTTAGACTGAGGCTATTGAGGCTATTGAGCAGAATTTGTGAGAGATTAACCAAATACAGTCGGTTCTTCACTGGAGAACCTTATCTGGTGGTATATCCTAAAAAGCTTCTAATCAAAGCAAAGGCGTCCTCCCCTACTTATGGCTGCCGGTTTAAAATCATCCACACTAGAACTCCTGAAGCGCTTCAACCGAGCGTTTCCCCAGTTCTATGAGCAGTTTGTCAGTAGTGAGATCCAATTGCAAAACCTTAGACTCGCCTATCGGCTATACAAAACTAGGCGGGCAGTAATTGAGATCAAACCGGAAGGCTCTAAAAGTGCGTTGCATTTTGCTTATCGCAATCAGTCTTTCCTCCTCAGTGACATTTTTGGCGTTCTGGCAGCCTACGGACTGACTATCCACAGTCTGAGTCTCTATGGGCAGATCAATCCGCCGATGCTGGTATTTATCAAGCTAGTAGTATCTCGTGGCAGCAAAGCCTTAACGAACAAAACGGCAGAAAATGTGTGTCGTGCCGTTCGAGAAGCTTTGGCAGGACGCTTTGAAGTGGAAGAAATGCTAGCCGTTGAGTTTAATCTCGATGCTGGTTTGGAGCAGGTGGAAACGGAATTTTATGTAGACCCAGTTTTTCATCTACCAGCGCTGTTGATCGAGGCAGACAACCAACCGGGTTTATTTTACAAAGTAATGTACGCCATCTGGCAGGAGGACTTACTAGTGGTCAATGCCAACTTACTGGTGTGGCGCGGACGAACCCGGCTGATTTTGTACTTACTTGGACCCAACGAAAACTTGATTCCTGAATATCTGGGTCAAAAAATTGCTGAAAGCGTGAGGCAGCGTTTACTTGGTCGGCGGTTTTAGTCATTGGTCATTAGTTATTAACTATGGCTAAAGGACAAAATCCCACCTTCCCAATTGCCGAGGCCCCATTCTCCGATAGGATGAAGGTATGGCAACTATTGATATTCTGGGAGCGCCCCACGCCTACGAGTTAACGCCTCCCACGGCATCCTCATCCCCTGTACTTGTTTTCATCCACGGCTGGCTTTTAAGCCGCAGCTACTGGCAACCGCTGATCGAGCGGTTGGCATCAGATTATCAGTGCCTCATTTATGACCTACGGGGATTTGGTGATTCCCAGCCCAAAGCGGACAAGATTCAGAAGACGAGCCTGCCACTCAATCCAGAATTACCAGACGCTGATGCTGCCGAGCTATCTACTTCCAGCTATACTCTTGGTGCTTATGCAGCCGATCTAGGCATCCTCCTACAACAGCTAAACATAGACCGGGCTTGGCTTATCGGTCACTCTTTAGGTGGCAGCATTGCCTTGTGGGGGGCGCTGAAGCTGCCTGAGCGCGTATTGGGTGCGATTTGTCTCAATGCGGGTGGTGGCATTTATCTTAAAGAGGAGTTCGATCGCTTTCGGGCTGCCGGTCAACAGTTGGTGAAACGACGACCTCGGTGGTTGTGCAATGCTCCTTTAGTGGATTTGCTGTTTACGCGGGCGCAGGTAGCGCGTCCTATAGCCCGTCAGTGGGGGCGTCAGCGGGTCATTGATTTCGTCGCCGCTAACCCGGAAGCTGCCCTTAGAGCCTTACTAGATTCAACCACAGAAGCTGAGGTTCATCGCTTACCTCAGGTAGTATCCCAGATCGAGCAGCCAGTTTATTTCATTGCTGGTGCTAAAGATACGGTGATGGAACCAAAGTACGTGCGCCATCTGGCGAGTTTTCACAAGCTTTTTCAAGGTTGTGGGGAAAACGTGATTGAAATTCCTGGATGTGGGCACATGGCAATGGTAGAGCAACCTGACGCTGTCAGTAATCAAATCTGTCAGATTTTGGCGAATCACCCAGCGCAAGAACTAAGCTGATAGGGCGAGCGCTCAAAATCTCACAGGGCTATTAAGTCAGATTAAATCTAAATTTTTTGACAAAAAAGCACAGATGATCTGGGTCACGATTAACTGGATTGGCTCCGACTAGCTAAAATTAGGCGGCACGAACGATAAGATTTGTTGCGGCGGAAGAACTCGAATTTTTAAGACAAGTTAAAGATAGCGATCGAGATCTAAAGGGCAACATAGGATTGCAAATTAGAACTTGATTGGCTTTCCCTACTGGATGGCTGGCTAATCGCAATTTGCTAGCTGCTTTCTCGTGCTGCCCTTAAGGGCGTCGGAGGTTCAAAAGGTTGGTTCTGTTCGGGGAAGTTTTTATTGTCATCACTAGCTTAGGTGAAAAGGAGCATTCATGAGGATAGCGATCGCTAAAGAAATAGAAGTCGGTGAGCGTCGCGTTGCCCTGATTCCTGATATAGTTGCCCGATTGGTCAAACAGGGCTTAGAAATTTGGGTAGAAGCGGGGGCCGGAGAGGGGTCATTTTTCACGAATGATGCCTACGAAGCAGCGGGTGCCAAGATTATCCACGACGCAGCGACGTTGTGGGGTGAGGCAGATGTCCTGCTGAAAGTTAACATCCCCAAAGAGCATGAGATTAATCAGTTGCGGGAAGGAAGCGTCTTGATTAGCTTCCTCAGCCCTCTGGCTCAACCAGAGACTGTACAGCATCTGGCACATCGACAAGTAACAGCCTTCGGGATGGAGATGATTCCCCGTACCAGCCGCGCTCAGAGTATGGATGCCCTGTCCTCTCAGGCTGGGGTAGCGGGATATAAAGCTGTACTGATTGCTGCTGCGGCTATGCCGAAGTTCTTCCCGATGCTGACCACGGCAGCGGGTACGATTAAGCCAGCGAAAGTGTTTGTGATGGGTGCGGGTGTTGCGGGTTTACAAGCGATCGCTACAGCCAGACGCTTGGGTGCTGTAGTTGAAGCGTTTGATATCCGTCCTGCGGTTAAGGAAGAAGTCCAGAGTCTCGGTGCTAAGTTCGTTGAAGTGAAACTAGACGAAGACACCGTGGCAGCAGGCGGTTACGCCAAGGAAATCTCTGAAACGTCCAAACAGCGCACCCAAGAAGTCGTCACCGAACACGTTAAGAATGCCGATGTCGTGATTACAACCGCTCAGGTTCCGGGCAAAAAAGCGCCGTTACTCGTCACCGAAGAAATGGTCGCTCAAATGAATCCTGGCTCAGTCATTGTTGACTTGGCAGCAGAACAAGGCGGCAACTGTGCTGGTACAGAACCCGGTAAAGATGTTGTGCGCCACGGCGTCACCATTATCGGTCCGATTAATTTACCCTCCTCAATGCCAGTACACGCTAGTCAGATGTACGCCAAGAACATCTCGACTTTGTTGCAATACCTGGTGAAAGATGGCGAATTACAGCTGAACTTTGAAGACGACATCATTGGCAGTACCTGCATTACCCATGCTGGTGAGATTCGTAATCAACGGGTCAAGGATGCCCTTGCTCAGGTTGGTGCAACCGTTTAAACCCCAGTATTCACGTTCCGAGGCGCGTTTTAATTGCCTCTAATGTGTTGCGTCTAGAAATGGAAAAGAGTTCGTAGATTCATGACAACAGCATTAATCGCAAGTTTGTTTGTCTTTGTATTGGCGTCTTTTGTTGGTTTTGAAGTAATCAACAAAGTGCCGCCAACCCTCCACACTCCCCTGATGTCAGGGGCCAATGCAATTTCTGGCATTGCCGTGATTGGGGCGCTACTGATTTCCGGTCCAAGAGATTGGAACATCACGGTGATTTTGGGCTTAATTGCTGTGATTCTGGCAACCATCAACGTTGTGGGTGGTTTCCTGGTCACAGATCGGATGTTGCAAATGTTTAAGAAGAAAGAGGTGAAGGCATGACAGACTTTCTCCCTACAGGGATCGAGCTGAGTTACCTAGTTGCAGCCGCGTTATTTATTCTGGGTCTGAAGAAGCTGGGTTCTCCGGCAACGGCTCGTCAGGGTAATTTATGGGCAGCTATTGGGATGCTCTTGGCGGTGGTGGCGACGCTACTAGATCGGCAGGTGTTGAACTACCAGATGATTTTGGTTGGATTGATCATCGGGTCAGTAATCGGTGCGATCGCGGCTTATAAAGTAGAAATGACCGATATGCCGCAGATGGTCGGTTTGCTCAACGGTCTTGGCGGTGCCGCCTCGGCTTTGGTTGCGATCGGGGAATTCTGGCGATTGCTTAGTAGCGGGGAACCTGTAACCCTCGACGCCACGATTACAATCATTCTCGGCGTCCTGATTGGTGGCGTTACCCTGACGGGGAGTTTCGTTGCGTTTGCCAAACTGCAAGGACTCCTTCCTGGTGCGCCGATGACCTTCCCCTTGCAGCAACCCATTAATGCCTTGTTACTGATTGGCTTTTTCGTCGCGAGTGGCTATCTGCTCGTCACGCCAGAAAATCTTTCAATATTCCTGGGTCTGGTTGGCATCTCCCTTGTCCTCGGCGTGTTGTTTGTCCTGCCAATTGGTGGGGGCGATATGCCAGTGGTGATTTCGCTGCTGAACTCCTACTCTGGATTAGCCGCGAGTGCTGCTGGTTTTGTGGTGATGAACAATATGCTAATCATCGCTGGAGCATTGGTCGGGGCGTCGGGAATCATCCTGACCCAGATTATGTGTAAAGCAATGAACCGCTCCTTGACAAGTGTGCTGTTTGGTGCATTTGGAGGCGGTGGAACATCGGGCGTTGCCGGTGCTAGTGGTAGTGGCAACCAGGATAAGACGGTCAAGAGCGTCGATCCAGAAGAAGCAGCAATGATGTTGGGATATGCCCGCTCAGTGGTGATTATTCCTGGCTATGGTATGGCGGTGGCTCAAGCCCAACATTCAGTGCGTGAGTTGGCTGACCAGCTAGAAGGGAAAGGCGTTGAGGTAAAATACGCCATTCACCCGGTCGCAGGTCGGATGCCAGGACATATGAACGTGCTACTAGCAGAGGCGAATGTGCCTTATCCTCAGTTGTACGACATGGATGACATCAATCCCCAGTTTGAAGAAACAGATGTGGCGCTGGTGATTGGGGCGAATGATGTGGTCAACCCAGCGGCACGCAGTGATGCGGCTAGTCCGATTTATGGGATGCCAATTCTAGAGGTGGACAAGGCTAAACACGCGATCGTGATTAAGCGAGGCATGAGTACGGGCTTTGCTGGTGTGGATAATGACTTGTTCTACAAGGACAAAACCATGATGCTGTTTGGCAGCGCTAAGGATGTGGTGGCGAAGCTCGTTTCTGAGGTGAAGCAACTCTAAGGGACTTTAGCGCGATCGCTAATCTAAAATCGTTCGGATAGCTCAATGTGTGCATAGCTTGCTTTATGAGTTTGATACTTCTAAAGCAAGCTATTTTTTTTGACTTTTTATCGCCCGATGGCATCCGCATAAAAGAGAACAACTTATTGCAGTTTTCAACTCAGTGAAATATAGCACTAGAGTAGGGGCGCAAGGCCTTGCGCCCCTACGGTCTGGTACACGAACCTGAAAATTGCTGTATTTTCCAGTTTGAAAATAGTACTCATATTATTAACATTAGATGGTTCTCAAGCTACTTTAGGCTCAGTTCTTATCTGAGAAAAAATCCGATAGGTATCGCTATTTTTGCCTGACATATTTACCAAGGTAAATTGCACATTGTCGGTATAAATTGTTAGTGTCACTTTAAGAACATCTAAAAAATTAATCAACCACGCACAATCCGATTCTGGCAGGCTCTCATAGTGCTGAATCAACTTGGCTAGGCAACATTCTAAATGAGTGTAAGATGACGGGCAGAGCAAAACAATTTTGAGCAGGAGAATGGCGAAAGTTAAAGCATTGTCTTGCGTGGCTAATAAAATGAACAGTGAAGAAGGATTTTTGTGAGTTGTCGTTGTTAAATAGTCAATCACCCGATTACAAGTTCTCAGAAGTAGATGATTGTCCCAAGTCTTTTGCTCGTAGGTTTCATAGAGAAACTCCAGCTCTTTAGAGAGTTCGGTCTTTATTGTGTTGGATAAATCTTGGTTATCCAGAAAAAATACTAAATAGTTTAGGAGGCTCTGTTTAAAATCTGAGTAACAAAGGTCTTGAGTTTGGTTAATAAATATTTTAGCTAGGCTTGTATAACTGAAAGTGCTGCGTTTTTGTAAGATTTTCTGGATTAAATGCACTACCTGGTCGCCGAGAATTGTGGGATTTGGTGAGGTGTTCTGTTGGGAAGCGGCTAAAGGAGAACGAGCCGTATACATGGCTAGCTCAAATTTAAATTGCTCTTTGAGTTGTTCACAGCGAGTTCGGGCAGCTTCTCGCTGTTGTCTTGGTTTTCTGGCATCGACTGACTGCTCTACTAGCAAGTACGAACTGTAGCGATCGCTCCAGTGGTCTTGATTGTCAAATTTTGAGATAAATATCTTTAGTTCTTTGTAATCCTGGCTGTGGACAAAGTTGCTGCGCCAGAGCTTCAAGCGTTTAAGAGTAACGGAGGATGTGGGTTGAGCGTCCAGGGACACAGAAAGCAGTCGCACTAATTCCTGTATGTACTGCTCTTGTCGGGTCGCCGTCCAGTTGTTGACTAGGATATAAATTGACCGTTTGAAGGTATTAATAAAGGTTTTTTCGTGA
>JALYGX010000375.1 GCA_030776905.1 Cyanobacteriota bacterium
CATGAGTTCAAAGCTAACTCGGAGATTACGCGATCGCGCAATCTTCCAATTAATATAGCCTGGGTCAGGCTCTAGAATTGTCACCACGTCACCATATACCCGCACCGCCGGGAAAGTATCATAAAAAGTTTTGCCGCCTACGGTGTCGAAGGCAAGGTCTACTCCTTCTCCCGTAGTCCAGTCCAAAACCGCCTCCACAAAGTTACTTTGTTTGTAAAGGATAGGGTTATCAGCCCCCAATTGACGAACTAATCTAGCCTTTTCCTGAGAACCGACTGTCGTACAAACGTCTGCACCTTTGAGTTTTGCAAGTTGGATGGCGACATGACCAACACCACCAGCACCACCATGAATTAGCACTCGTTGTCCTGTTTCCAGCCGCCCTCGGTCGTAGAGGGCTTCCCAGGCAGTGATTAACACTAGAGGGGCTGCCGCCGCTTCAGCGAAGGAGAGCAACGCAGGTTTACGGGCGACAAACCGTTCATCAACCACTGCCATTTCAGCATAATTCCCTAGCGTTGCCCCCAGTCCCCCACAGCAGAAATAGACTTCATCACCAACCTGAAACCGTTGAACGTTACTACCGACAGATTCCACAACTCCAGCACCATCACAACCTAAGATGGCGGGCATTTGGTCGGGATAAAACGTGCCGCGCTTGCGCAATTTGGTGTCGATGGGGTTGACACCTGCGGCATGGAGACGCACTAAGATTTCTCGGTCTGTGTGAATCGTCGGGTCTGGGGCTTCCTGAAGTTGCAAGACTTCTGGTTCGCCAGATGCTGTCATTACAACGGCTTTCATAAGACTGTTTTTGTGGTTAAGGCAGGATGTTTGTGTTGATCAGAACTCTACCGCAATTGAGAGGCAGAATAAAAAAAAGAACCGTGGCACCTAAGAGTTCCACGGCATTCGTTATGGTGTGAGGAGCTTAAAGCTCAATCCCATCATAGAAACAGCTAGCCACTAGAACGTCGTTTGTAACGATTTTTGTAACCGAAGTTACCTAAACTCAAACATCCCACCGACAACCCAAAATGCGATCGCTACTACCAAAAAGTAACTTGACAATAGAAACTAGGAGCTAGAAATAGAGGTCTAGAGAAAGAGAGATTTTCATCCATTCAGGGTGCAAAATCGCACATAGCGTCTTGCTTGAAAGTGATGAGTGTACCAAAAGCTTCACATAGATTAAGTCGTACATCGTGTCAGCTTTTTCAAGGAAGACATATGATTAAAAACGGCGACACTTGTTCGCGAACAAGGTGCAGAGCGCCCTATCAACTCGACAGGCGCGATATCTAACCTCAACCCCTTTTAACGCCAATACAGCCTGCAAAAAGGAGCAAAATTATGCGTGATGCGTCCAGCGGTTCGCGAAGTGACCATCAGTTTCAAAAGCGTCAGATTGGTAGCCTCACGTCTGGGTTGCTCAGAAACCTGATGTTAATGACTACAGGCGGAACTGTACTGATCGCACTAGTCTTGGGATTTGGTATTTTGCGATCGGGCACCCGCTTTTTTGAGGGACTTAATGCCATATTCAATGCGCCACAGCCTCAACCTCAAGTAGACGTGCGCACCCTCATCCTGCATCAAATACGTGGTGCTAGTGAGTTGACTACTTCTGTCTTTACTATGGAGTCCGTCGTTCCTACTCGCCAAGACATGAAATTGGCTAACTATACAGTCGGTACAACGACACTCCTTTACATCGCCTACGGTGAGGTAAGGGCTGGGGTTGACCTAAAGGATTTAAAAGCTGAGAACGTGCAGGTTACTAACAACACAATTCAGCTGCGGCTACCGCCTCCCCGCATCCTTGACAGCAAAATTGATGTCAATCGTTCTAGCGTGTATGACTACAATCGCGGTTTCTTGGGTTTGGGACCAGATGTAGGACCTCAGTTGCAGACGCTTGCTCAACGAGAAACCCTCAAAAAAATCGTAGCAGCAGCCTGTAGTCAGGGTGTACTAAAGCAGGCTAATGATCGCGCTGAATTAGTTGTAGAAAAATTATTAAATACGGCAGGGTATAAACAAGTTCAGGTGAAAACTCAACCGCCTGCACCGGGGACTTGTCAGTGAGAGGGGAATACAGACCCCATCACACAAGCTAAAGTTTAATCTAGCTACAGGATACCCAAACAATCCTAGATTTATAAAAAACTGTCACCCTAAAAAGGTGTGACAGTCTTTACCAGCTTTGATATCAATTATTTTTTGTTAATGGCTCAGGCGGGATTTGAACCTGCGACCTTGGGCTTATGAGTCCCCTGCTCTAACCACTGAGCTACTGAGCCAAGCTTTTTCACAGCCTCCTTAATTTAACATATCGGCACTCAAAATTACCATCCCTCACCTGGATTGTGGGGAACCTTACGGCTCCCCTCACAACCATTGGCTAGACAGTAAACTACTTACTCCCACGAGGCAGCAAGGCAATTGGGTTGACGGCTCCCCGTCCAGCTGCATGCACCTCAAAGTGGCAGTGAGGGCCTGTGCTGAAGCCAGTGCTGCCCATTTCAGAAATTTGTTGACCTTGCGCAACCTCTTGCCCGCGACGCACCAAAATCCGGTTGTTGTGAGCATAAAGAGTCAGGCTGCCATCAGGATGTTGAATTTCCACCAAGTTGCCGTAACCACCAGAATTCCAACCAGCCGTAACAACAACACCAGGAGCTGCTGCAACAACGGGTGTACCAACAGGCGCGGCAATGTCAATCCCTTTATGCATCCGTCCCCAGCGCCTACCATAGCCTGAGGTGAGAACACCTTTAGTCGGCCAAATGTACCCACTAATTTGATTAGGGTTACCTGGTTGGGAAATATCCGGTGCTGAGATAGGAGGCAGTTCAGGAGAAACGGTTTGTCCCACTCGTGTCCGCACTGCTGGGTTATAGCTTTCTGCTGGTGCTGGTGCTGTTGCCACTAGTCCGCGTGGAGCAGCCAAGGGTGGAGGGACTTCAATCGTAATCGGACCGTGTTGAGTTGGCGGCTGACGCCGTTGAAGCTCTGCCTGTAAAGTCTCGTTAGGCCGATTAGAAGGATTAAATTCAGGATTAACCTTAACTGGGATAGAAGCGTTATTCAAGCTCCGAGGCACGGGCGTTGTCACGGTAGGAACCGCAACAGTTGTTGGTGCCTTAGCTTGAATGCTGTCTGTGTCTTGCTGAAACTCTTCCCGCAGCTTGAGGATGTCAGCTCTCAAGCGATCGATGTAGGGGTTGGACTTAGATGCAGCAGGCTGAGTTGGCTGAGTGTCAACTGCAACTCGGGAAGTGGGTTGTGCATTACCCGCAATGGTCTGTGCCAGAACGGGACCCGGAACGGGTTTTGGTTGAGACTGTGGCTGTGTAGGCACAACAGGCGTAACCTGATCTGACACAGTAGGAATTGCCGGCGTAGGTACTGCTACCGGGCGCTGCTGTAGCCCAGACCCCAAACTCTCAGATTTAGCGTTGATACCAGGAAGTAAGGTGACGGATCGCTCGGCGACAGTAGCAGGTTGAGCTTGTGGAATTTTTAGCTGCTGGTTAACGTTAAGCAAGTTGGGATTATTCAGCCCGTTTGCCTGAATCAGTTCTGATCGAGATAAGTTATAACGACGCGCGATCTCATCTAGCGTATCTCCAGGCTTGACCTGATAGACCTTTGCGGCAGTTGATGGCGTCAGGGTTTGCATCAGCACTGGCTGCGGCTGTGGCACTTGTGGCTTCACCGCCGTTTCTGGGTTGGTAGTTGGCTCAATCCTTAGATTGGGAGTTGTTGCCACTTTCGGTGTACTGTCCGGTGAGGCAGCAATTTCCGGAGTTGGCACGGGAATGACCACTGATGCTTCCGAGCGTTTTGCCGCTTTCGGTTCTATAGCTGGTGATGACGCAATTTGTGGAGTTGGTATCGGGAGAGTCACTGGACTCGTTGGTACACCCACCAATGATTTGGGAGCGTTTGTTACTGACTCCTCAGCTTTTAGAACCGCAGATGGTAGGGTAACGGGGGTCGCTGGTTCAGCCTCTGAGGCGACCTTTGCTGCTCCCGTTGCTTGTTCAGATAGATTGGTAGACTCCTCAGACCTCAACTCCGCCAGACTGTCGTTTAAACGGTCTCTTTGCTCTTTTAAGCTATTGAGAGCAACATCTTGTCGTGCCTTTAAAAGGTTATCGACATTGCCAGGAACCGTTACAGACTCACCTGCTTTTAGCTGACTCACTTCCGACATTGGTGCAGCTGCCTGCAACTGTGTCGGTTCCACACCATAAGACTCAGATAATGTTTCGATCGTTTCCCCTGCTTTCACTTCGTGAACAATACCGTTCACGGCAGGAATTTTGAGCTTCTGTCCTACTGGCAGAACAGCACTCGGTTGGATATCGTTAGAAGCCGCGATCGCTTCTGGCTGTAGTTGATAAGAGTTGGATAAATCCCACAGCGTTTCCCCTTCCCGTACTTGATGTTCAATTACAGGTTTTGGGGTGGCTTCCAAGTCCACTTCCGCTTCTTGCTTTGCAGCCGTCGTCGGCGTCGCAACGGGGACACCTGAGGCTTCTCCTGCTGCTGCCAGAGAAACACTTGTACTTGGCTCAACAGCAAGACTTGGCGAATTTGGTTCGGTACTAACTGGCTCAACTGCCATAGCTTCATCGCCTTGCTGAGGCAGCAATAAGCCAGTGGCACTCATTGAGATTGCCAAGCCAATTATGGCGGCAGAGGTGCGAGCTCTACGGTTAACTTCAGTCGGAATTGTCGCACCGAGCGGTTGCTTTCCTACATAGAGCTTTAATAACGCATCAAAGGAGTCTGCTGCACAAGAAGGAACTTGTTTGACCTTCTGCGTAAATGTTCGTTTCAAAAACGACCTCCTGGTGTGTGACGAGCGCTTAACAGTTCCTGAATGATTTTTTTACCAGTCAATGAGGCAACTCACCTCAAGCTGTGATTTAGATCACAGACATTAAGCATACTTAGGCAAGAGTACCTTGCTTTTTAAATTTACACAAGTTGCTTTTTTGATTTAGACAAGTTGACGTGACCAGTAAGATTTTGTTCTTGACGGCAACAATCAATTCACCCTTAAAGAAGCAATAGCCAGATGTCCTAGGAGAACGAGATCTTCTCACAAGAAACTCTAGAGATATTGCCATAGCTTGTTGCCATAGCTTGCTGCATAGAACATACTGATCGGGCAGGCTTCCCTCCGGAAGATGACTCATGACTAAAACAAAACTCAAGCATTTTTGCTGAATTGGCTCATTCCAGAACACCCTGCAATCGCCTAGTTTAGCAACCTAATTAATCACAGACAGGAACTTTACGCTACTACTGGGTGATACAACAACCGTAGACTTGTAAAGCTTTAATCTTATGTTACTCGTCTATTCAGCTTTCAAAAAATTTTGCAAATCCCGATTTCCCTTACTATTCGGTTCTTCTAGCTGTCTCTCCGTCCTCGCTTAGGATGATAAAAATCTATCAGTCAGTTCCCAGTGATCCGTTGGCTTGTTTATACAAATTTCTTATCAGACTGTGAGAATTTTCGCATTCTAGACAGCTAAATCATGGCTCAACAATTTTTTGGGCAGGGATAAATACTTAGGGGGATTAGGTAGAATATCATGACTCAATCGATTTGAATTTAATCTTGTTGAGATTAAATAAATTTATATACCTATATAAATAAAGTATTAAGCAGTGCTACTGAGAAATTCGGGAAGATTGAGAGTGATCAATCGATCACTGAGAAAAATAGGCTTAGATGGGGGCGAAATAACTTAAAAGTAATACTCCGAGGCTTCCTACAGCAGCTAAGAGAAATGTTCAGGTCTCCGAAAAAAGCTTATCCCAAATAACCTAGCTGACGCCGCGCTTCAAATAAACCAACAGCAGCACTGACGGATAAATTTAAACTGCGAACGCCTGGTTGGGTCATGGGAATGTATACAGTAGTATTACAGGACTGTAAGACATTAGGGGGTAAACCCGTGGTTTCGCTACCAAACAACAGCCAGTCGTTAGTTTGAAACTGGAACTTAACATAACTACATTTTCCAGCAGCGCTGAAGCCAATCCATCGACCCCCCTGCTGCTGATGAACCACTTCAAAGGTATCTAGTGAATCATGATAGTGAAAGTTCACGTAAGGCCAGTAATCTAGTCCAGCTCGCTTCAAATAGCGATCGCTAATTTCAAAACCTAACGGACCTACCAAATGCAGCTCTGTACCCGTAGCCGCGCAGGTTCGGGCAATATTTCCTGTATTTGGTGGGATTTGCGGGTGAATGAGGACAACCCTTAACATGAAATGCTCAAACAGAATCCGACCGAAAAAGATGTCTCTGTCAATGAGTGCATACTTCTCCCTAAGGACAGAGGTTATATAGATTTTTTTAATAGATCGTTTTTGGTAACCATCGATTAGATATTTTGATTTGTGAAGTCGCAATACGGGAAGAAATCTGGGTTCGTGAGCAGCAGTTTTTAGGAGTTTATGGAGACAAGGGGATCAATTACTAGGGTGCAGTAATTCTAGCGCGAGGCTCTAAGCCACTAAAAGTTGGCACAACTTGTCTTCGAGTTCCCGTTCTTGTTCAACCATTGCTTGAATCGCTTGCACGATGACGCTTCTGCTGTCGGAACTCCCAGAATACGATCTTAACCACTGCTGCGCGGTATTGCCTTCCCGCAGAATCTTCTTGACAGGTGAGAGGAAGCAACTGAAACCCTGTTTTTTGGCAATTGGCCAAACCTCTTGATAAAGTTCCTCAATCCAATCTCGCGCCAGAATTTCCCTACCATCTTGCCAATGTCGCAAGGTTGCCTCAAGACTTTGACGTGCGGCAGCGTCTTCGTTAGCATCGCTTAACGCCTCTAAGTCTTGAGCGCGGGTGGTTGCAGGTAAGCTACTCAGTTCCAAGGGGTCAAGACGGGGATCGTCGATGAGTTGCCACAGACGTGCTTCAATCAAGGCTGTAATGGCTAGCAGGGCGATGGGATCGGCGACTAAGTCGCAGATTCTCAGTTCCAGGCGGTTAAGGTTGTAGGGGCGGCGATCACCATTGGGTCGCACGGATGCCCAGAGGTGACGAACATTTTGCATTGTCCCTGCTTTGAGTTGGGCTTCTGTCCACTGAATAAAGTGGCTGTGGCTTTCAAATAGGGGCACATGAGTCGGTGTTTTTGGGAAGAGTCCCCAACGGGTGGAGTGATAACCTGTAGGCTGTCCCTTAAGAAAGGGAGAAGAAGCACTGAGGGCGAGGTAGAGGGGGGCTTCCAGACGAACAAGGCGAATTGCTCGCATCAGCAGTTCCGGGTCGTTAATGCCAATGTTGATGTGAATGCTGGCTGTAACGACTTTAGTGCCGTAGGTTTGCTCGATGTAGTCGTGGTAGGGGTTATTGGGATCGGAGCGGTAGAAGCGATCGCTTTCTTCTAGAGATAAGGTACTGCCTGGAATTACGGTATAGCCGCCCAATCGCTCTAAATAAGCTCGTAGCTTCTGCCGAGGGCGCACTAAGGCACACAGTAAGCGGTCATAGCAACACAAGGGTGCGGTGGTATATTCCACATTGCGGCTATCCGGTTCCCGCACAAATCCGTCCAAGGATTCCACAATCTGGTCAGAGAGACCAACAACATCCCCTTTGGGCGTACCGGTATACATTTCAACTTCAAAGCCTTTTGATAGCTGCACAGTTGTTCCCTAGCTAAGTTAAGTGGATCTTAAAAGTACGGTATACCAGGACACATACAAAAATGTATCCGCATAGACTAAAAAACACCTCTGTCAATAGTTTGGCATTAAAGTCGGTACTGGCGATAGACCTCCGTAGCGGCGCGGTGGAGTAAGGAGTGTCGGTAGGTGAGGGCATCGAGATCGTCAGCATAGCCACCACCAATCACGCTGGCAACAGGATAGCCTGCGGTCACACAAGTAGCCAGAACCTGCATCTCCCGGCGGTAGATCCCTGTATTGGTGAGAGCTAGTTTGCCTAAGCGATCGCCAGCATGAGGGTCAACTCCAGCGTCATATAATACTAAATCGGGCTGAACTTCACAGAGTAAGTCTGGGAGATATTTTGCCAAGGTTTGCAGGTAGGCATCGTCATCCATCCCCACTGGCAGGGGCACATCTAAGTCACTTTTTTGCTTGGTTCCAGGAAAGTTGACTTCGCAGTGCATCGAGAAAGTGAAGATGCTTTGATCATCTTGGAAGATAAAGGCAGTGCCATCTCCTTGGTGAACATCAAGGTCAAGGATGAGAATTTTTTGAGCCAGTCCCTGTTGTTGAAGGAAACGGGCAGCAATCGCTAAGTCATTGAAGATACAAAATCCTGAGCCATAGCTAGGGAAGGCATGATGGGTTCCTCCGGCTGTATTACAAGCTAAACCTTGAGTGAGGGCAAGTTGGGCGGTGAGGATAGTCCCACCGACGGCAGTGCAGGTACGATTGACGAGGGCTGGACTCCAAGGTAGCCCAATGCGTCGCTGGGCTTTGGGGTCGAGGGTGCCTTGGCAGTAGCTTTGCACATAGTCTGGGGTATGGACTAGCTCAATCCATTCTAGGGGCGGACGTTTGGGGGTGTGAAATTGTTCTGGATTGGCAATGCGATCGCTTAAGAGCAGTTCGTAGAGTTTCCCAAATTTTGGCATGGGAAAGCGATGCCCCTCTGGCAGTGGTGCAACGTAATCGGGGTGGTAGACAATTGGCAAGTCCATCGGGCTTGAGAATTGAAACCGCAGATGAACACAGGTTAACGTAGAAGTGCTGAGTGCTGACTTCTAAATGCTAAGTGCGTAAAGGCACTTTCCTTCAAGGTTCGTGTGCGTAGCTCATGAGAGTCTTGATGCACTTTCTCCGACGGACAGGATGACCGTCCCACACGCTTGATTTTCTTGTTCTACTGGGGTGCTAGGATTCGAACCTAGGAATGGCGGGACCAAAACCCGCTGCCTTACCACTTGGCTACACCCCATTGGTTTCACCTTGCCTATCCTAACAGTTATGGCTAGGAAAGTGTCAAGACCTTTTTTGGGAATGGGGAGTAGGGGGAAGAATTTAGTAACGAAGCAAAGCAACTTTTAACTACTTCTTACCCCACTCAGCCCCCCTCAAGCTGGGTAAATGCGTAAGCGCCGATTAGGTTCATCGCCAAAACTATCGGATTTAAGGCGATAGTGTTCCACTAGCTCGTGCTGCATTTTACGTACCTTAGGCGATCGCGGTAGCAATTCTACGGGTTGTCCTTTGGGAATTACAATTTGCTCAACCGCAAGGCGGGCTTCCTCCAACGCTTCAATTTCATCTTCACTGCCGTTTTCTGTAAATAACCGTAGATCGGCAGCATCGGGCGTACCGGGGTCGTCCATGTCCAATAGATGTCGCAGAGCGCGGGTAATCTGAGGGATGGTGCTAGCTTTAACGGCGTGAATGGGAACTTGACGTGCTTTGGCAATTGATCGGAGCTTGCCGTGATTTTTGACATGCGATCGCAAACCCAGCACAGCATCTGCACTATCCATATCTTTTGTCAAGACTACGGGTAAGTTGAGTACCCGAATCACTTGCTCTAGTTGATGGCGACTGACACCGTAAGGATAGATGTGTAATGGCAAATCCTCACCATTGGGTCCCGGCGTCCGGACGCTGTCAAAGCCATCTTGCTGATGCCACGACTTATCGAGTAACTGTTCAAAGTAGCTGTTTTCCGAAAACGATTCTACTGACTGACGCGATAGGGGCTTCATCTGCCCAGATGTCCGCCAGCCCGTCGATCTTGTCGAGGGAGGGGATAAGGTACTTCTGTTCGGCGGTGTGGCGACGGGTGCGCTAGGGAATTCGCGAGTAACTGTCACCTTGCCATTTTCAGTTGTCGTTCTCACCTGCGGATTTGGCTGACGACCCCTGAGCAGCTCGTCAACGGTGTCCGAAACGCTCTCATGAACAACCCAACGCTGCCGTTCTAACATTTCTACAGCGATTTCAAACGTTGGGGGGGCTTTACGCTCCAAAACTGTTTTCTGAGAGCCTCGCCGTCTGGCTTCGTCATCTCCCAACGTCACCGCTTGGATACCGCCCACTAAGTCAGAGAGGGTGGGGTTTTTGATCAAGTTTTCAATCTGATTCCCGTGAGCCGTCCCAACAAGCTGAACGCCTCGCTCCGCGATGGTACGCGCAGCCAGCGCTTCCAGTTCCGTACCAATTTCATCAATGACGATGACTTCTGGCATATGGTTTTCCACCGCCTCAATCATCACTTGATGCTGTAGTTCTGGACGGGCAACTTGCATCCGTCTAGCTCTACCAATAGCTGGGTGGGGAATATCGCCGTCACCCGCTATTTCGTTCGAGGTGTCAATAATGACAACCCGTTTGTGTAACTCATCTGCCAAGACTCTGGCAATTTCCCGCAAAGCCGTTGTCTTGCCAACGCCGGGACGCCCTAGCATCAAAATTGACTTGCCCGTTTCCACCAAGTCGCGAATCATGCCAATCGTACCGAAGATGGCTCGACCGACGCGGCAGGTTAAGCCAATAATTTCACCAGGACGGTTACGAATGGCACTAATCCGGTGTAGGGTACGCTCAATTCCGGCACGGTTGTCGCCGCTAAAGTGTCCCACTCGCTGGACGCAATAATTGAGCTGCTCCTGAGTTACAGGCGTTTGGAAAAGGTACTCTGATGTCCCTGGGAAGCGCACCTCTGGAAAGCGCCCTAAATCCATGACCACCTCAATCAAACTATCTCGCTGCGGATGTTGCTGCAATGATGAGCGAATCTCTTCTGGCAAAATGTCGAGTAACTTCTGGAGGTCGTCTGTAACCTGCATCCTTGATGAAGTAATGTTTGTCTCCACAACAGGCGATTCTTGATTAGATAAAAATTGTTGATCGGAGGAAATGCTTCTGTCGAAATTCACCATATGCTCGTATCAAAGACAGCGATCGCTGCTCTTGTCGGTGGGTGGGATGGAAAATCTGTTTGTACTAAACGTTTTTGCTCAACTAGGTATTGGTCGAGGCAGTTTTTTGGTTGACTTTAGCTGGGAAACGAGAGAATGAGCGCTTGCCACAGCCTGCCAGAGTAGATCTGGTACCTCTTCCAACTTTCCCAGAGATGGACTTTGAGGCGATGCCAAAATTGCATCAACGGCTTCCCCATCAAATTTTTCCAATTCATCTAAAATCGGTGCAACTAGGACGCGGGCATAGCTTCCATAAGCTACACCAGCAACATAGGGTTGGGAATTTGGAATTACGTGACGCTGGACGCTGGAATTCATTTCCTGTGTAGGAAGCGCTGCCGTTGGGAACTGGGAATTGGAAGAAGACAAGAGAGTATCGGCAGACAAAGAAGCGCTTAAAACTCCCCCTTGACTTCCTCGTTCTCCTATTCCCAATTCCCGATTCCCGGTTTCCCCTACATTGAGTAATCCAACGGTTTTGAGTTTGGCAACGGTGTGGTTGTTGGTACCGCCCGCAAGCTGGACATATCCGGGTAAGCCAGCGCGTTGGACTTTCTGAGCGAGCTTTACAGCAGCACGAGTAGCGCCACTGCCGATATCGCCGCTCATGGGACGCCCGTCAGTCTGCCAAACTAGCAGACAGGGTAAGGGCGTTATGAGTTTATAAAGTGCCCACAAGTACTCAATTAGACCTTCGCCATCAGGGCAGCTAATCGCTAGGAGTTTTAGTCGGTGTACCCAAGGAGCGATCGCCTGCCAAAGTCGTTGAAAATCTGCAAAATTTCCCACTTTTGTATGGATTTCCAAAGCGTCAACGCCAGCCTGCACGATAAGTTCTGCGATCGCTTCCGGTGCAGATACATAAGAGCGCGTATATATTAGCTGACTAGGGCAAATTGGCAGACAACGACCGCAGCCATAGCAGCGTTGGTCAATAACTCCAGAGAAAGCATCAACGAATTTAGGATTGGCTTGGCTAGCGTGAATCTTCGGGCTTTTATCACTGAACGCCTCCCCCTCTTGCTGCTTCCCTAGGGTTTTTTGTTTGGAGTCACTGGCATCTTGGAAAACAATTGCTTGTGCTGGGCAAATCTTTTCGCAGGGACGCAGGCAGTCCGGTGGGCACAAATCCGCGTTAAACTCGGCTTTGCGAAAATGCGGATCTTCCCCATCATTTAAGCTCACCATCAGCCAAGGTCGGCTTCGGAATCCGAACCCCCGCGCTTGGGCAGCACTGCCTAGTTCGCTGGCAACTTCTAGGGCGTCTTTAGCCGCCGCAATCACCGCCGGATCGGCTGCCACATCAATGCAATCGGCACCGGCAAGGGTATAAGCCAAGGTAAGATGTCGAACAGCAGGGAGGTGTTGGAAGCTGGCTCCGCAGATGAGCTTAAACCAGTTACCCTCCCTTAAGGAAGCAAAGGGATAGTACAGTTCAGTCACCCCTATATGCTAGAACTTTGCTAGGAAAATGGGGAGGTGAAATTACCGGACTACTCGACAGCAGCGCTTGGGAGTGGGACTGATGGTGAGCAAACAAAAGCAAGGCGATCGCTAATCGGCTTCGCCTCTGCATACAGATGTAGTGAAGCGTTACCCTGCTAACCCCAGATCTAGTGGTTTAATCATTCCTGAACGATCTAAAAAAGTAGTGGGTACATTGTTCCACCTAATGATTAATTTTTTTAACACTTAACTCAGACAAATAGTGATTCGCCCTGTAGGGCACAAAGCGAAACCCGGCGTCTAAACGCCGGGTTTTTCTAAAACGTCCCACTTCAACTTTTCCATCTCCTCAGAATGAAGCAGCTTTCAAGCGCTAGTAGTCCTATCTCTATCTAGCGTCCACTGCCACGATTGTCATCATCGGCTTTGCACCTGGCAATTAAATTGGCAAGTAAATGGCTGGGCAACACAAAGCTTTCACCCAAATTCCGGAAGCGGTATTTAGGTGAAAATGCAATCATGTAGTTGCACATAAGGATGTAGATCTCCAGATCAGAGTTTCCAGTGCCTTATACAGACCCACAGATGCCCCATCAGGACAAAATCAAAAATGGTGTAGTACCGTAGTACCGTCTTTCAGTTTTTAGAAGGACTAGAACTAGCCTCATCAGCACCCAGCACTCAGCACTTTCAAGACAGGTACTATAGATAAAATAAAGTCCTGATAATTTCGACTGATTTGTTGTAGCCGCCCATGACCAATTCTCGTCGCTATCACATCACCACTTTCGGTTGCCAAATGAACAAAGCCGACTCCGAGCGCATGGCTGGCATCCTGGAAGATATGGGCTTCGAGTGGTCAGAAGACCCTAATGAGGCAAACTTAATCCTCTACAACACCTGTACGATTCGGGATAACGCCGAGCAAAAAGTTTATTCCTACCTAGGCAGACAGGCAAAGCGCAAGCACGAAGAACCTGACCTCACCCTTGTCGTTGCTGGATGTGTTGCCCAGCAAGAAGGGGAAGCACTACTGCGGCGTGTACCCGAACTAGATTTGGTAATGGGACCCCAACACGCCAATCGCTTGCAGGATTTGCTCGAACAGGTATTCAACGGCAACCAACTGGTCGCTACAGAACCAATTCATGTTGTTGAAGACATTACCAAACCCCGTCGCGACAGCCGTGTCACCGCTTGGGTGAATGTCATTTATGGCTGCAACGAGCGCTGCACATACTGCGTGGTTCCCAATGTCCGGGGGGTCGAGCAATCGCGAATGCCAGAAGTGATTCGTGCTGAGATGGCGCAGGTAGGTCAACAGGGCTATAAGGAAGTCACCCTACTGGGTCAAAATATTGACGCTTACGGTCGCGACCTTCCAGGGGTTACCGAGTCCGGGCGACACCAGCATACCTTGACAGATTTACTTTATTATGTTCACGATGTGCCAGGAATTGAGCGCATCCGCTTTGCTACGAGTCACCCTCGGTATTTTACGGAACGGCTAATTCGTGCCTGTGCTGAGTTGCCCAAGGTATGCGAGCATTTCCACATCCCCTTCCAATCGGGAGATAACGATATCCTCAAAGCCATGTCGCGGGGCTACACTCACGAGAAATATCGTCGCATCATCAACACGATTCGCGAGTATATGCCCGACGCCTCGATTAGTGCGGATGCGATTGTTGGTTTTCCCGGTGAAACAGAGGAACAGTTTGAGAACACGCTGAAGCTAGTAGAAGATATTGGCTTTGACCTGCTGAATACGGCAGCTTATTCTCCTCGTCCAGGCACACCCGCGGCTGTGTGGGACAATCAGCTCAGTGAAGAAGTAAAAAGCGATCGCCTCCAGCGTCTCAACCACTTGGTTAGTACTAAAGCCGCTCAAGCGTCGCAACGCTACTTCGGACGCCTCGAAGAAGTACTGGTAGAAGACCAAAATCCCAAAGATCCAACTCAAGTGATGGGACGCACGCGGGGAAATCGCCTTACCTTCTTCACAGGCGACATTAAAGAATTGAAAGGTAAACTGGTGCAAGTCAAAATTACAGAAGTGCGTGCCTTCAGTTTGACGGGAGAGCGAATTCCAGTACCCTGTTGCTAGGAAACTCTAGCTCAGTTCTTTTCTGCCAGTAGAGGTGAATGCAAATGGGACAACTGGACGAGCAACCAGAAAACATGGGAGCCAGTAATCCGCAGGCAGCAGATGTTCTATTGAGAGCAATGACTCAAGATATTGAGAACCTGCGGCAAAATCTCGTTGTTCAGTTGTCTCAAGACGTGGAACGTCTCCATAAGGAAAAATCTCAATTAATTGACGACATCGAACAGCTAAAAGCGCAACGTCAGCAGCAAATTGTCCAACAGCAAGAGTTAGTTCAGCAAATCGCTCCAGCTTTGGCGAATCAGCTACAAGCGCTAGTAATGTCTCGACTCGATCGCTTAACTGACGCTGCACCAGTTTCCAGGAAACGCTCAGGGCAAAACCCCAGACAAACGCCACTGGATAACGCCGTTGGTTATGGGTTTCCACCAACGGCAACAGCCAATGATTACAACGAGAATGCTAACCGCGCGATCGCCTCTTTAGATGCCACCTTGAGAGCTACCTTCAAAACACTGCAACAAGACCTCAGCAGCTATCAAAGTTCCCTTAGTCAGCAGTTGAGTCAGATGTACAGTTTGGAGCAGCAAGGGGAGGCGATTTTAGAGGCGCTTGTCAGCCGACTCAGAAGAGAAATTGAATCCGAATCATCGTCATCTGCTGCAATTAAGCCAAGCCAACCCGCTCCACCTGCTTCTCCAACTCGCCCGCCTTGGCATGACTACAACACGGTGCAGTATTCGGACGAGCGCAACGGCTTTAGCGTCTCCTACACTCCTGAGCTTGCAGTGCCAGAGGTTCCGCTTATGCCGGAACCAGAGCCGCCTGCGGCGATCCCCCAGTTGCCACCTCCGGTTCAACCTGCCTCGAAACGGCGAGTTGGGTTTGTGTTGGTTCTGCTTTCCTCGCTGCTGCTGTCGTTCCAGAACATCGTTATCAGTGTAATTTTCAACAAGTCCTCAATTTTTGGGGTGTTTGAATATGGAGGATTTGTTACTCCGAGTTTGGGAAACTCGCTGCTAATTTTGTGGTTGCGGATGCTAGTTGTGGTGCCGCTAATGGCAATTTTGGTTACGGTTCTCTATCCAGCCGTGTGGCGAGATATCAAGCAGTTTGTGCAATCCAAAGACTTGCCGTTATTTTTTAACGTTTTGAGCAGCGGCTTCTTTCTGTTTTTGTCCCAAGTGCTAGTTTATTTAGCTCTAGGACTGCTGGCACCAGGGGTGGCGATCGCAATTTTCTTTATCTATCCGGTCGTTACTGTACTACTGACCTGGATACTATTTGGCGACAGTCCCAAACGATTTCGCCTGCTGCTCATGTTTAGTGTTTTGGTAGGGTTCGTCCTGCTCACCCTACCTGGTGGTGGGGGGGCTGCTCTTTCTGAGGTTGGTATTACGGCGGCGGCTGGTTCGGCGATCGCGTTTGCTCTATACGTTATTCTGGCGCAAAGCTCTGGGAGAAAGGTACACCCCGTCCCTTTGAGCTGGATTCACTTTGTCATCATCCTTGTTTTTTCCGGCATTGGCTTGGTAGCACCACTACCAGACTCCTGGCATTCTGACGTTCTTCCCACTATGTGGCCTAGTCTTGCGATCGCTAGTTTAGTCTTAGGTGGGACTACACTGGTAAGCTATTTCCTTAACAACATCGGCATTAAAGCGATCGATGCTGTCCGAGCGTCGATTCTTGGGGCAATAGTACCCGCGTTAACAGCACTCTTAGCCTTAGTAATCATCCAAAGTACTATGCAAGTCGAGCAAATCTTTGGAATGCTGCTAGTTACGCTAGGAGTTGCCGCTCTGAGTTTCGAGCGGATGCGTCGCCATGCTAAAGCAACTACACCGACTGGCAGGAACCGAAAGTAGAACGGCGATGATTTTGTCTGTACTAAGAACGGAGAGGGAGGGATTCGAACCCTCGTTAAAGTTACCCCTAAACAGCATTTCCAGTGCTGCGCCTTCAACCACTCGGCCACCTCTCCTGGGGGTTTATTAAGTGCCTGAGGTTTAAAGAAATTAAACTTCAGCACACGATCTTAGATTATACACTATATAAATGACTAAATTCTACAAAATTCAAATTCGCGATCACCAAACCGATACTTATCATACCTTTCAAGTGCCAGATGATCGATACATCCTGCACGCTGTAGAAAACCAAGGCGGCAATCTTCCTTTTTCTTGCCGCAATGGAGCTTGTACTACCTGTGCAGTGCGCGTTCTAGCTGGGCAAATTCACCAACCCGAAGCCGTGGGGCTTTCTCAAAAGTTGCGCGACAAGGGCTATGCTCTATTGTGCGTGAGTTATCCTTGCTCCGACCTGGAAGTAGAAACGCAGGATGAGGATGAGGTCTACGAACTTCAGTTCGGTCGCTATTTTGCTAGGGGAAAGGTGCGGTTTGGACTGCCACTGGATGAGGACTAGGGGCTAGCAGAACGTTCAACGGCATCGAATTGACTACTGATGAAATCTTCCCCAATTCCACGATCCCCAAGCTTTAAGCGTGGAGACTTGCTCAAGGCTCTAGGGCAATTCGGCATTTTCTGCTGCTGCCTGTTGCTGGTGGGTTGCCAGTCTAATCATTTGTCCAATGCCATAACCGTTCAGGTGCAGCGAGTAGTCAGCGGACAAACTATAGATGTATTGAACCCAGCTCGTCAGCCTGCTTTGATTGAGCGAGTACGGTTGATTGGCATTGAAGCTCCAGACTTGAAGCAGCATCCTTGGGGAGAGGCAGCAAAAACTCGGTTTGAGCAAATAATCGGTACAATGACTGGTCAGCAACTCGTCTTACAACCCGTTGTCCTAGAACCGGATGTACAGGAAAAAGACAGCACGGGTCGCTGGCTGGCTTATGTTTGGCATAATAATGTGTTGGTTAACGAGCAGCTAGTAAAAGAGGGGTACGTGCTCGCGGCACCGCGATCGCCTAATAATAAATACGATACTCGTCTTGCCCGTGCCCAGGAATACGCCAGAATCATGGGATATGGCATTTGGAACCCAAGCCAACCGATGCGCTTAACACCCGCAGAGTTTCGCCGTCTCCCCCTCACCCCAAACCCCTAACTGATGAGCCAACACACTCCCGAACAGCTACAAATCTTCCTAGACATTGCTACTGAAGCTGCTATGGCGGCTGGCGCAATCTTAGAAGCCTACTGCGGTAAATTAGACTTTGTCGAAGAGAAAGGCCGTCCTGGAGACTTAGTAACTGCTGCCGATAAAGATGCCGAAGCGGCAATCCTCAAAATCCTGCGCCGTCATGTTCCCCACCACTCTATCCTGGCAGAGGAATCGGGTCAGCTAGGAGATGAATTAAGCGAATATCTTTGGGCGATCGATCCCTTGGATGGCACCACTAATTATGCTCATCAGTATCCTATTGCTGCTGTATCCATAGGGCTACTGATTTCAGGAACACCTCAGGTCGGAGCAATTTATAATCCATTTCGCGATGAACTATTTCGCGCGGCTAAGGGTATGGGAGCAACTTGCAATCGTCACCCGATTCAAGTTTCCAAAACATCCAATCTAAGCAAAAGCCTGCTTGTCACTGGTTTTGCTTACGATCGACGCGAAACCTCTGACAACAACTATGCTGAGTTCTGTCACCTCACTCACCTAACTCAGGGCGTCCGCCGTAGCGGTTCTGCCTCGCTCGATTTATGTGATATTGCTTGCGGACGACTAGATGGTTATTGGGAACGAGGGCTTTCTCCCTGGGATATGTCCGCCGGAATAGTGCTGGTAGAGGAAGCAGGTGGTAAAGTGACAGCTTACGATGGCAGTCCGTTAGTTATTGCTTCCGGTCGGATTTTGGCAACAAACGGTCAAATTCACGACAATCTGAGCCAAGAACTTTTACAGGTTCCACCCCTTTCCACTTGGGGATAATTTTATTAGTTGGTTATAAACTTCTAGTACGCCACTAAAAATGAAAACTTATTCTCAGCAGTAGCTAAACTGTTCTCTAATAGAAACAAAGTCTTTTAGCAGTCTCTTGGTTAATCAAGCTACGGTTAAGAGCTTAACAATTCTACCAAAAACTAAGACATACTAGAAACAATTCTTACGGCACGGAGCTTGGACAGCGCCCTATGTCTTTTAATATTGATCGCGGACTCTTCAAGTTTGATTTCACAGACCATCATGCAGTTTTAGGAATTCCAGTTAATGCGGACGTTAAGGAAGTCCGCAAACGATATCTGAAGATTGCTCGGAACCTGCATCCCGATACTATCAAAGTCACAAGCGAAGCCGAAAAAAAACTTGCCAATCAGCTATTATCTAAGCTTGTTAATCCAGCCTACGAAGAGCTTTCTCAGAACCATCGCGACTACGTGGTTAATTTGGGACACATGGGTAGGCGTCTAGCTGGGGAAAAAGGGAAAATTCCGCTGAACGGTGATGCAGCCCAAAAACTCTCAAAGGCAGGTCCAAATCTAGACAACTCCTACAAGAGCTTAGTGCAAAGCTTTGCGGTCAAGCAATACGAATCCCTTGATCAAGTTTTGGATAAAATTGCCCAACTCAGCGAACTCAATATGGTTTACCTGATGCTGTCAGGAGGCAAAATGGGCACGGCATCCGTTACAAGTGATGGAACAACGGGCACTGGAGCCACTGAGAAAGTGAAACCCCCCGTTGGCAGTACTGATAAAATGCGACCGCCCGTTACCGATAAGACTAACCCATCAGATTCTGGCTTATCGCGAGTTGGAGAATATATCCGTCGTGCGGAAGGATATATGGCGAAGCAAAATTTTGCGGGAGCTATTTTGGAGTTGCGAGAAGCGCTTAAGTTAGAACAAAATAATAGCCGAGGTCATACCTTACTGGGAGTCGCGTATTTGAAGCAAAACCAGCCTGGAATGGCTAAAGTTCACATTAATAAAGCCTTACAATTGAATCCTAAGGACGAATTAGCTTTGAAGGGCAAACGGCACCTTGAAGGGCTGGCTCAGAAAAACAACACGGCTGGAAAGCAAACAACTCCTCCCAAGCCAGAGCCAAGCAAATCGTCTGATAAATCTAGTGGCGGCGGCTTATTTGGTAAGATGTTTGGTCCTAAGAAAAAGTAATGGTTCATCAACCTCCAGCAGGTGCAAGGGATTTGCTGCCCCTCGAAGTTGCCCAAAAACGCTGGATTGCTGATCGCTTGCAGCAGGTATTTCATCGGTGGGGCTATCACCGAATTATCACCTCTACCTTAGAGTGGTTGGACACTCTGATGGCAGGTGGAGCAATCGAGCGTTCAACCGTTATCCAATTGCAGGATGCTGAGGAGGGGACACTTGGGTTGCGCCCAGAACTAACGGCTTCAATCGCACGAGCAATGGCGACACGGCTTGCAGGGAATACAGGTGAGGCAACGCTATCCCTACCGCAACGACTCTACTACAATGCCAACGTCTTCCGCCGCCCCAGTGTGGGTCATCACGGGCGTCAACTGGAGTTCTACCAGTCGGGCATCGAACTGCTGGGTGCGGTTGGGCTGTTGGCGGATGCGGAAATTCTCCTATTGCTGGCAGATTGCCTGAATCAGCTAGGGTTACAGCAGTGGCACTTGATTTTAGGGGAAGCGGACTTAACGCGATCGCTTCTTTCTCCCTTCCCGCAACCCGTACAAGACAAGGTGCGCCAAGCGATCGCTCATCTCGACCGCGTAGCTCTAGAAACACTGCCCCTTTCCCCAGAATTACAAAAACGGGCACTATTTCTCTTTGACCTCCGGGGACGGCCTGAAGATGTTTTACAAAAAGTTGCCAGCTTGGATTTAAACTTATCCGAGCAAAAAATAGTTAATAACCTTAAATCTGTCATTGAACTCCTAAGGCAAAGTTCTCCTAGCCCCTTACCGCTCATTCTCGACCTGAGCTTAGTTCAAACCATTGACTACTACACGGGTATCGTCTTTCAAGTCGTGAGTAATACCGATACCAGTCAACGCATTTTGGGTCAGGGGGGTCGTTACGACCAACTCTTGGGGCTGTATCATCCTCAAGGAGAGACGTACCCAGGAATTGGCTTTTGCCTCAATATCGAAGACTTACACTATATTTTGCTCTCAAGTCCTCAGCTACCCCGCCAGATACCAGCAAGTGACTGGTTAGTCGCTCCAGAGATGCCTCAAGCGGAAGCGGCGGCTTTTACTTACGCCCAAAAACTCAGAGATTCCGAGCATTTAGTGCGGGTTGAGATGGATTTGGGAGGACGAACGCCCGCAGATATTCGAGACTACGCCCGTCGCCGTCGCATCACTTACATTGCCTGGATTAAAGCAGATGGCACACCAGTAATTGAGACTCTAAGTTAGGGGTTTTGACTTTTGACTTTCAAGGAAGCAGCACTAGTCCTACCCCCAAACCCTTGTGTGTTGTCCAATCTTGGTAGGCTAGAAGCAGTAGACGATAACCTGCTAGGACGACCAAATCCTTAAGAGAGAGAATACTGTGCCACACACGATTGTTACGAATACTTGTGAAGGCGTCGCTGATTGCGTTGATGCCTGTCCTGTTGCTTGTATCCATGAAGGTCCTGGCAAAAATGTCAAAGGTACGGATTGGTACTGGATTGACTTTGCAACCTGTATTGACTGTGGCATCTGCATCCAAGTCTGCCCAGTAGAAGCGGCGATCGTGCCGGAAGAACGACCGGATTTGCAAAGTACGCCATAGTTAATGCTGTAGCCACTATTAACCTAGATCAAGCGATCGCTTTAGTTGAGAAAATCCTCAAAAACCTTCAGTTCCCTGGCAGCGATCGCTTTCCCGTATCAAGACCCGACTGCCGGAACACTCCCCAATTGCAGAACCTTCCCCAGAAACAAAGTACATTTTACGTTCAGCAGCATTAGAGAGCAGGAGAGGGCAAAATATAGACAAAGCTTGCATCCCTCCTAAGTATGAGCTACTGCCTCAATCTCAATTGTTCAAAGCCCCAGAATCCAAATAATGCAAAGTTTTGTCTAAGATGTGGCACAAAATTACTGCTGAAAGACCGCTACCGTGCCATCCAACCCCTCAGTTCAGGCGGCTGTAGTAGAACCTTTAAAGCAGTAGATCAAGACCGCCTCAACCATCCTTGTGTCATTAAACTGTTTATGCTGCCGCCAGAGCAAGATTGGAAGGCAACAGACTTATTTAATCAAGAAGCCGTGCGGCTGTACCATTTGGGCAAACACAACCAAATTCCTGAGTTATATGCCCATTTTGAACAAGATGACCGCCTGTATCTGGTGCAACAGTTTATTGATGGACAGACTTTATTAGATGAATTAGAAGATAGAACCTCGCAAGGAAGGTCACTCTACCAAGAAAGCGATATTCGGCACATTCTAACCGACCTACTGCGGATTCTCAAGTTCATCCATACTAAAGACGTGATTCACAGAGACATCAAGCCAGCGAATATTATGCGCCGTCGTAGTGACGGCAAATTAGTATTGATTGATTTTGGTGTGGCTAAACAAGCAACGGGAACAGTTCTGGTTAAACGGGGGACGATGATCGGTACGCTGGGATATGCACCGACTGAACAAATCCAGTTCGGTGAAGCCTATCGCGCCAGCGACTTATACGCTTTGGGTGCAACTTGCATTCATTTGCTGACGGGAATACACCCGTTTAATCTCTACAATTCTCTAGAAGGTTGCTGGATATGGCAGGAACGTTTGCCAGAAGGGACAACGATTAGCCTTCAACTGGCGGAAATTTTGGAGAAACTGCTTAAGGTTTTGCTGAAAGAACGCTATCAATCGGTTGATGAAGTGCTGCAAGATCTGCATTCGCCTGAGACACCGAGAACAATTGTTAATCCTCCTATTCCCGACCTTGCTTTTGTTGGTAATCCTCCTCAACCTGAATCGGGTGTGTCTCTGAAATCCGAAAGAGGCGTTGATTACACGAAGTTGCGAGACTTACTTGCAGCTAAGAACTGGAAACAAGCCGATCAGGAAACACGCCAAAAAATGCTGGAGGTGATGGGACAACAGAAACGGGGTTATCTCAATGAAGAAGATCTTGAAAAGTTTCCCTGTAAAGACCTTCGCACGATTAACCAACTGTGGGTACATTATAGTAATGATCGCTTTGGCTTCAGCGTGCAAAAGCGCATTTGGTTAGAGGAAGGAGGCAAGCCTGGGGTCTACGATGAAAGGGTGTATGAAAAGTTTGGCGATCGCGTGGAGTGGCGTGCGCACGATAACTGGCGATTATAGTCAGACTTGACCTTCAGTGCCGATGACGCTCCGGGGCATCTTCCGTTAGGACTTAGTATAGGCTGGGGGGCTGGGGCTATAGAGTTAGTTGGAGCACAGGGTGCTGTTGAGGTGGATTGTCTCTTTTCTCTAGTGGAGAGTTGCCAGTTGTAATGTTATAACTTATCTTTTTGCTTTTTCGCTCAAAGGAGAAGGAAAAGCTAACTTTCTGAAGCGAAAGATTCAGTAGTTGAATAGGAATATTTCTTAGAACCCAGTTGTAGAATTGAAATTGCTGAACGCTTCTGATTACGATCGCCACGTCAGCCGTTGAGGCAGTGCTAAAACTCTATTCTCATCATCTTCAGGCAATGCAAGCCCATGCAGAAACGACCTACCCGGAGGAGTGCTGCGGTTTACTATTGGGTCAGATGAGTGGTGATGTCAAAACCCTGATTGAGGTATTACCCACGCTAAACAGTTGGGGCGATGAGCTAGCTGGTGACCTTCTTGCTATCGAGAGTTCAGCTCAACCCAAGTCTAGCAAACGCAATCGATTCAGTATTGCACCGAAAGTGATGCTCCAGGCACAGAAAGACGCACGCGATCGCCACCTGGATATTATCGGTATCTTCCACTCTCACCCCGATCATCCAGCCGTTCCCTCCGAATTTGATCGCGCGATCGCTTGGCAGCGGTACTCGTACATTATTGTTTCCGTTCAACAAGGGCAAGCTTGCGACCTGAAAAGCTGGAGTCTTGATGACGACCAGCAATTCCAACCAGAGGCAATCATCACCCTCTCGCCTCAGCTAGATTGAAAACTTAAATTAAAAATCATAACAACACCAATAGAACAATCATTTGGATACGATATAAGTCCTGTTGTCTGCACTACCTAGACAAAAATGCTCAATCCTAATCTTGATGAAATACAGCTGACAAAAGAAGAGTACGAACGTTACTCTCGACACCTAATTTTGCCGGAAGTTGGACTAGAAGGGCAAAAACGCCTGAAAGCGGCTAGCGTCCTCTGCATTGGTAGCGGTGGACTGGGTTCTCCACTGCTGCTGTACCTCGCCGCCGCAGGAATTGGACGGCTTGGTCTAGTAGATTTTGATATCGTCGATAGCTCTAACCTACAACGTCAAGTCATTCACGGCACTTCCTGGGTAGGGAAACCGAAGATTCAGTCAGCTAAAGACCGGATTCTCGAAATCAACCCAAACTGTCAGGTAGACCTTTACGAAACACTCCTGAGTTCCGAGAATGCTCTGGAAATCATGAAGCCCTATGACGTTGTTGTAGATGGCACCGACAACTTCCCAACCCGTTATCTAGTGAATGACGCTTGCGTGCTGCTAGATAAGCCCAACGTCTATGGCTCGATTTTCCGGTTTGAAGGTCAGGCAACAGTCTTTAACTATGAAGGGGGTCCCAACTACCGCGACCTCTATCCCGAACCCCCACCACCCGGCATGGTTCCTTCCTGTGCGGAAGGAGGTGTCTTAGGCATTCTGCCTGGGATAATTGGTCTCATCCAGGCAACGGAAACCGTCAAAATCATCCTGGGTCAAGGCAGAACTCTCAGCGGACGTTTGTTGCTCTACAACGCTTTGGAGATGACCTTCCGCGAACTGAAGCTACGACCCAACCCAGAACGACCTGTTATTGAGAAGTTAATTGATTATCAACAATTTTGTGGTGTTACCCAAGCTAAAGAGGAAGAGGAAAAACGGCAAAAGGAAATGCAAGAAATGACGGTACAGGAACTCAAGCAGCTACTCGATAGTGGGGTAAAGGATTTTGTTCTGCTTGATGTGCGCAACCCCAATGAGTATGAGATTGCCAAGCTTCCTGGCTCAGTTCTGATCCCATTAGCCGATATTGAAAACGGTAAGGGTGTTGAAAAAGTTAAGGAACTGCTCAACGGTCATCGATTGATTGCCCATTGTAAATTGGGAGGTCGTTCGGCGAAGGCATTAGGAATCTTAAAAGAATCTGGAATTGAGGGCATTAATGTCAAAGGTGGGATTTCTGCATGGAGTAAGGAAGTTGACCCATCTGTGCCTGAGTATTAAAGCTGTCACTCATGTGTAAGGGCAAAGCAGGCTTTGCCCTTACAGTGCTCACTTGCGTGTTTCATTATGGTTGTTGCGCATTAGAGCGATCGCCTTTGTGACTAATTCCCCAGATAGAGCTTCTAGCTAGAAGAACCTGAAACAATCAGAATTGCCGTAGTCTAGGCGTTACAACCATGAACTTTAACTTTTCTGATTTGTTTTGGATTTTTCTAGCTGTCCTATCATTTCTGCCAGGGTTGCAAAAACGCCAGGTAGAATCCCGCCGACTGCAAACCTTGCGAGCATTTGAGCAACAGCGTCGCAGTCGAGTTATTTTACTGGTTCACCGACAAGAATCAATTAGCTTGCTGGGCATTCCCCTATCACGCTATATCTCGATTGAAGATTCAGAACAGGTATTGCGGGCGATTCGATTCACGCCTCCGGATACACCCATCGATCTGATTCTGCACACGCCAGGGGGGCTAGTTCTCGCTACCGAGCAAATTGCTAGAGCCTTAATTCGCCACAAAGCTAAAGTTACAGTGTTTGTGCCTCACTACGCGATGAGCGGCGGTACGATGCTGGCTCTGGCAGCCGATGAAATTGTCATGGATGCTAACGCTGTCTTAGGACCCGTCGATCCCCAACTGGGCAACATGGCAGCGGCAAGTGTCATCAAGGTCGTTGAACAGAAACCAATTGACAAAATTGACGACCAAACCCTGGTTATGGCAGACCTGTCCCGCAAAGCCATTGCGCAGGTGCAGCGGTTTGTACGAACCCTTCTCAAGGACGATGTGCCTCAAGCGAAAATTAACCCAGAAAACATTGAAAGAATTATTGATTTCCTGACTACCGGACAAGTCACCCATGATTATCCAATCACGGTAGAAGAAGCAACAGACCTAGGTATGCCAGTTACCGTCGGTCTGCCGCCATCAATCTACAATCTCATGGAGTTATACCCACAACCCCAAGGAGGACGCCCTTCTGTGCAATATATCCCGATGCCTTACGAGCAGCGTCCAGCTTTACCAGAACCCAAGGGAAGACCATTACCGGAGCAAGGACGGTAACAGCAATACAAGCGCTAACGGCTGAGACTTTATCGTGAAGGAGGTAGTGTCGTCCCTGGTCTTGGGGATGGTAGCGGTGTGGGTGTTACTCGCGGCACTGGGGCTGGTATCGGTGTAGGTATAGCCTGAGGCGTTGGGGATGGTGTCGGTGTCGGTGTCATCCGTGGTACTGGGGCGGGTGTTGACCGAGGTGCTACTTGTGGTGAAGGTGGTGTGGGTGATGGGGTAGGTGATGGAGTAGGGGATGGTGTGGGTGATGGCGTAGCTGAAGGGCGCGAACGCGGGGTTGATGCTGGTGCTGATGGACCAAATTGACGGCGCACGAGGTCTTCTGCCTCTTTGTCCAGTTTCTGACGAACTGCCAGGGTAGCTATTCCCGTCACTGGCAACCCAGATTGCTGTTGATACTGCCTTACAACGGCTTCGGTTAAGGGTCCGTAAAACTGAGTGCGGGGTAAGCGAGGGTTTGGCTTAACAACAAGATTCAAGCTGGCTTGAAGAATCACCACCAGATCTGCCATGAGATCTTGGGTTTGCCCACCCGCTACACCATCAACCGGAAGCTTATATCCTCTTTGAAACTCACGGATTGCGTTTATAGTTACCTGATCTGTTAGGGTATCTCCCACTGGGACGTTGTATCCAAAGCCATTTAAGACAGCTCGCAACTCTCTTGGGGTATAGTCCCGAGCGCGAGCGGCATAAGCGACTTCGTAACTGACTAAACTTGCTGTTAAACCTAAACTAATGGCCGCGATCCCCATGCTATAGCGATTCCAAATCATTGACGCTCCTCACACTAAATTGATTGAGCCAGCTAACACTTTGAACAGCTACAGTTTAAGCTTAACTGTGCATTTTTATTCTCCGAGTTTTGGGGAGTAACATTACCATTCCCAAAACTCAAGGATGGCTGGCAGTTTTTGTTGGCCTACCGAGACGCCATTGCCTTGGCAAAAGTCCAGATCGGGTCTGGACTTCGATACTCTGGGATGGATAATCTCTAAGTGCTCAACCATGTCATCCTTACAAAAATTGAGTCCAAGAACAAGTCAAGCCCGTCGTAACCTTTGGTTTGAAAGGATGATGGCAGTTTTGGCATCGCTGAATTTGCTCTTAGTGCTGTTTGACTTGAGCTACATCCCCTTGCGAGATTTCTGGCTACAGGGCAGGCTCAAGGTTCTGGGCTTGACTCTGGAAATTCCTCTACCTCCGATCGCTAAATGGTACGACCCGATTAAGGATATTGAACCCTTCCGAGACACCGATCAGTATTTGAAACGGGTGGAAGAGCTGGAACGCCAGATTAGCCAGACAGGAGTGCGAGCGCCAGATGTAGAAATCATCCTCCAAGATCTGCGCCGTCGTAGTGAGGAAATCGTTGATACTAATCCTTTTCAGGTTGCTAATAAGACGGGAACCCTGGAAAAGATTAAAAATCGGATGCGCGAACACGTATCGAAGAGCAAAGACAATTCCGCCAAAGACTCATTTAGAAGGTTTTGGAGCCAAAACTACTTAGCAACCAACAGTCGAGAACAAGGACTCGGTTTTTTTAACCGCGAGATTCGCCCGCTATTGGAAACCAACTACTACCGTCCAATTGGGGAAAATGGCGAATTTGTGGACTATTTTTGGCTCCTTGACTTGCCGTTTGTCACTCTTTTCGGTCTGGAGTTTCTAGCACGTACCTGGCTAATCAGCCGCCGTCGTACGGGTGTTAGCTGGCTAGATGCTATGCTATGGCGCTGGTATGATATCTTTCTCCTACTTCCAGTGTTTCGCTGGCTGCGCATCATTCCTGTCACGATTCGCTTAAGCCAAGCTGAGTTGTTAAACCTCGATCGCATTCAAAAGCAAATCAGTCAGGGATTTGTTGCCAACATCGCTGAAGACTTGACAGAAGTGGTGGTAATTCGAGTCATTAACCAAGTTCAAACCTCCATTCGCGGCGGCGACCTCGCCAAGTGGGTATCAAACCGAGAAGTTCGGCCCTACATCGACCTTAATAACACTGATGAAGTCGCGGCACTCACCACATTAATCATGCAGCTGACAGTTTATCAGGTTCTCCCTAAAATCCGCCCAGACATAGAAGCCTTACTACAGCACCACTTAGAAAAGATTCTTAACCAATCGCCAGCTTATCAGGGACTTCAGAAAGTACCGGGAATGGAACAATTACAGCACGAGCTGACTGGGCGACTTGTCAAAGAAATCTCTCAAGCTGTGTACGACGGGATCAACACGGCGATGGAAGAAGATCCCGTCGGAGAACAACTGTTTCGACGCCTGATCCAACACCTCAGCGAAGCTTTAGGCTCAGAAATCCAGGCAAAGCAAACCTTACAGAAAATTCAGTCCTTACTCACGGATTTATTAGAGGAAATTAAAGTTAATTACGTTGAGCGCCTGTCTGAAGAAGACTTAGAGGAAGTCTTAGAACAAACAAGGGCAATCCATCAAATTGCTCAACGATGAAAGTGCTGAGTGTTATTGGGGTAGCCGCGTGCGCGTGCTGAGTGGAGAAGATAAGGCTCTCTGCTTGTTTGCCACAGAGATAGCTGATTGCGCTAAACTCAAAACATAGCAGCGGAAGTCACTTTATCCGTCGCTAGCCTTCTTGGAAGAAATTTTACCTTGAAGTGGGTTCAGCCCACTTTTTTTGTTGGAGTTCTTCAATGACTCATCCCCTGATTCCGCAACTAATCGATTTAGCAACACCAGTAGCCGAAGACCTGGGTTTAGAGGTAGTCGGGGCAGTTTTTCATACCAACAGACGCCCACCCGTACTGCGTGTGGATATCCGCAACTCCGTTGGTGACACGGGTTTGGATGACTGCGAGCGGATGAGTCGGGCTCTGGAAGAAAAATTAGATCAGGTAAATCTCATTCCAGACACCTATGTTTTGGAAATTTCCAGTCCTGGCATCTCGCGCCAGCTAACCACAGATCGAGAGTTTCTTTCCTTCAAAGGGTTTTCTGTGATTGTCACAGCGTCTGAGCCTTATGAGGGTCACAAAGAGTGGAGAGGGAAGTTAGTTGGTCGAGATGACAGCGGGGTTCACCTAAACCAGAAAGGACGTGCGATCGCAATTCCTCGTGAGCTAGTAACTAGGGTGCAGCTAAACGATAAGGGTTAAAACGCGATCTCGTACTAGAGCGAGGTATCAAATTCTCCAGGAGTTGAACAGTTGACCGATGCGTTGTGTCAGCTTAAACCTGCCTTTCAACTCTTAGACAAGTCTGTCAATTTTCATAAATTCATCATTACGGAGATTTGCTTATGTCGATAGTTAGTCTGCCCGGACTGAAAAAAATGATTGAAGAAATCAGTCAAAGCCATAACCTACCTAAATCCGCCGTTCAACAAGCGCTACGAGAAGCCCTCTTGAAAGGCTATGAGCGCTATCGTCGGGCACAACGCCTTGATCGATTTCATTTTGAAGAAGACTACTTCGATAACTTTGAAGTCGATCTCGATGTAGAAGAAGAAGGCTTCCGCGTTCTGTCTACTAAAACTATTGTTGAAGAAGTCAGCAATACAGATCATCAAATTTCCCTGCAAGAAGTTCAGGAAGTTGCCTCAGAAGCACAACTGGGTGACTCAGTCGTTCTGGATGTGACGCCAGACCAAGGCGAGTTTGGTCGGATGGCAGCGATTCAAACTAAACAGGTACTCTCCCAAAAACTGCGCGACCAGCAGCGCAAGCTGATTCAGGAGGAGTTTGAAGAGTTAGAAGGAACCGTTCTCCAAGCCAGAGCGCTCCGATTTGAGCGGCAGTCGGTAATTATGGCGATCAGCAGTGGCTTTGGTCAACCCGAAGTAGAAGCGGAACTGCCCAAGCGGGAACAGCTACCCAACGATAATTATCGGGCGAATGCGACATTTAAGGTATATCTCAAAAAGGTTCGGGAAGGCCCGCACCGGGGTCCTCAACTGGTCGTTTCTAGAGCTACTGCTGGTTTAGTGGTTTATCTATTTGCTAACGAAGTACCAGAAATTGAAGACGAAGTGGTTCGGATAGTCGCCGTCGCGAGGGAGGCAAATCCGCCCTCGCGTCATGTTGGTCCCCGAACTAAAATTGCAGTAGATACCTTAGAGCGAGATGTCGATCCAGTAGGTGCTTGTATTGGCGCTAGAGGGTCGCGAATTCAAGTGGTGGTGAATGAGTTGCGGGGGGAAAAAATTGATGTGATTCGCTGGTCGCCTGACCCATCTACCTATATTGCTAATGCCCTGAGTCCAGCGCGAGTCGATCAGGTACTGCTGGTGAATCCAGAGGGGCGTCAGGCTCACGTTTTGGTCGCGGAAGACCAACTGAGTTTGGCGATCGGTAAAGAAGGACAAAATGTTCGCCTTGCCGCCCGCCTCACTGGATGGAAGATCGATATTAAAGATGGTGCTAAGTATGACTACGAAGCAGAACATCGGAAAATAGAGGCGTTGAAGGCGGCAGCCGAGGTCGAAGAGGCACAAGAAGATGAATATGAAGATGAGGATCAGGACGAAGCAGTAGAAACCCTGACTGTGGCTGATTCTACAGAAGATTTGCTCGAAAAGGCTGTTCAAGAAGAGTATGAAGAAGAAGAGGAGGATGTTCTGGCTTGAGGTTCACCCAAAAGCGCTAGCCTGTTGAACGTTAGGTGTCACCTGTTAGAGCAGGAAAGCTATTAATCCTTTCTCCCCTTGCTACTCCTGTGCCTCGCTTCGCCTGCTCTCTTGCCTCACCCGATTTATGGAACCTAATTACCGACGTTGTCTGATCTGCCGGAAAGTCGCCCCCAAAGCTGCCTTTTGGCGCGTTGTTCGTGTCTATCCATCACGACAGGTACAATTAGACAAGGGGATGGGGCGTTCTGCCTATCTGTGTCCTCAAGCCAGTTGTCTGACGGCGGCTCAAAAGAAGAATCGATTGGGGCGATCGCTTCAGGCAGCCGTGTCAGAAGAGGTATACGAAACGTTATGGCAGCGTTTAGCCGCTCAACCAGCAGCCCAAGAGCACAAAGTGGAAGGAGAACCCTGACGAACAAATGAAAGTCAAATGCTTCCGGTGAACCTCCGCAATCGCTAGGATAAGAAGAGAGTAAGCATCGATTGCGAGTGGTTTTCTCTGTTGGAGGTGAGTTTCGACCCAAACCCGCCAGCTACTCTAAAAAGTACGTTCCGAATAAAAGTCAGGCTAAAACTGGGGAAGCCTCAAATTTATCCCAGTTTTTTAAAGATTTGTGCAAGATTAGAAAAGAACGGTTTGATACGAGTGAAGGAAATCTAGCGGCTGACGACTAACATCAGATTCTCAAGCATTAATTGTTTGATTATTGATCTAGAAACGCATTCACAACGATTAAGGGTTCCACCCACTGGAGACAAAGCAAATGAGCAAGCGGTTATTCGAGTATATGGTCATGATGTAAAACTGATAGGTACGACGGGGAATATAGTGGATGAACAACGGCAAAGTCAGAATTTACGAGTTATCACGGGAATTGAACTTGGACAATAAGGATATTTTGAATATCTGTGAAGGGCTAAATATTTCGGTCAAAAGTCACAGCAGCACGATCACAGAAACAGAAGCAGAACGAATTCGCACGGCAGCCGAAAAGTATTCTGACCGGCCAACGGCTGTAAGAAGCCGCGAAAATAATGCCATATCGACGGAAGGAGGCTCTAGGCCACCATCTACCAATAAATTGATGAATGGAAGTCCCAACGTTCAGCGAAAGCAGCAAATTCTAGAGATTCGTAAGCCTAGACCGCGCCCCAGTGGTAGCTCTCAACCGGGAGGCTCTCAAGTGTCAACCCCTCTGCAACCCCCCGTTAAGCCTCCAGTTACACCGCCGAATAAGCCGATAAACCTCAATCGACCCGCGCCGGTTAATCAGGAGGAGGCAAAGCCGGAGCAACCAGCAGTCGAGCCGGAACCGCAGGTTCTACAGAAGAAGAGTGACAGGAGTGAGCGGATTGCTGCCGCTGAGGTTGAAGAAAAACCCAAACGCCCCGAACCTCAACGTGTGGAAGCGCAACTCGCTGTTCCACCTGTAAGACCGGCGCGAACGAAGCCTCAGCTTAATCAAGTTGAGCGACCGATCATCAAGAAAAATCGACAGGATGCTCCAAGTCAAGGGGCGAGTGATATTCCAGCGCCGACAAGGGTAGCCAGTCCCAGTCAAGCATCAACCTCCTCAGACTCTTCTACAAAAGAGAGACCGCGCAGCCCGTCACGCCCCCCAGTCCCAGCACTCCAGGGACCCCCAAGAAGGCTCCCGTCTGTTCGGGATGGACAAAATTCGGAGGTGGCAGCAACGGGAAGTCGCTCAGGTCTTCGGAGCGGTGATGGTGCCGAAGGAGAAGAGGGTCTACTTGATACTCCGGATATCCTCACTCTGAAGGAGCCAAGGCGACCGACAGCTCTGCGGCCTGTTAAGAAGAAAACTGAGTGGGAAGAAGAAAACGGAGAAGAAGAAGGCTCAAAAGCCGGAAAAGCGGCTGGCAAACTCAAGCGGCGGACGACGCTGTTCTTAGATGAAGACGAGGACTTAGATGCGGAGCTAGACGGCATAGACCTCCCCGTGACGGTCAGTGCGTCGGTAGCCCGTCCTGCTAGACCCAAGTCGCTCCCAGGACAGCAAGTAGCAGTGGCTTCCATGCCCAATGTTAGCCAGAAGAAAAAGCCAGGAGCAAAAGGAGGCGATCGCAGCAAAGCAGACAGTCGCGATCGACGGCGCGAAAAGAAAGGTACACCCGAACGCCCTGAGAAAATCGTTTTGACAGGTTCTCTGACAATCCGAGAATTAGCTACTGCTTTGACCGTTCCTGAAACGGAGATTATTCGGAAGCTGTTCTTCAAAGGAATGGCAGTTAGTATCACCCAAACCCTGGATATTCCCACGGCCAGCATGGTAGCCGAGGAACTAGGGGTTGAAGTTGAGACAGCTCAAGAAGCGGCAGCCGCAATCAAAGTCACGGAGATGCTAGATGCGGCAGACCTGGAAAACCTCCAACGCCGTCCGCCAGTCGTCACCATTATGGGTCACGTCGATCACGGGAAAACTACGTTGCTTGATGCCATCCGCTCTACGAAAGTGGCGCAGGGCGAAGCCGGTGGGATTACCCAACACATCGGTGCTTACCATGTGGATGTTGAGCATGAAGGTGAGATGCAGCAGGTTGTCTTCCTTGACACACCCGGTCACGAAGCCTTTACTGCTATGCGGGCAAGAGGAGCACGAGTCACAGATATCGCGATTCTGGTTGTTGCTGCGGACGATGGTGTTCGACCTCAGACCATCGAAGCAATCAGCCACGCCAGAGCAGCTGAAGTACCGATTGTTGTCGCCATCAACAAAATTGACAAAGCCGGAGCGCAACCTGATCGCGTTAAGCAAGAGTTGACCGACCAAGGTCTGCAACCGGAAGAGTGGGGCGGCGATACAATCATGGTTCCAGTGAGCGCCATTCAAGGGGAAAACCTGGATACCCTCTTAGAGATGATTCTTTTGGTGGCAGACATCGAAGAACTCTCTGCCAACCCAGAGCGACCTGCGAGAGGAACCGTCATCGAAGCCAACTTGGATAAAGCCAGAGGCCCCATTGCTACTCTCTTGGTGCAAAACGGCACCCTGCGAGTTGGCGATACCCTCGTTGCTGGCTCGGTCTTTGGTAAAGTGCGAGCAATGGTCGATGACCGGGGAGCGCGAGTGGAAGCCGCTAGTCCTTCCTTTGCTGTAGAAATATTGGGCTTGAGCGATGTCCCTGCTGCTGGGGATGAGTTTGAGGTCTTTGCCAGCGAAAAAGAAGCACGAGCTACGGCTGATGCCAGAACTCAAGACCGCAAGACGGAACGCTGGCAGAAGATGGGAGGCAGCCAAGTTACCCTCACTGGACTTTCAGAGAAGGCTCAGAAAGGTGAATTGAAAGAACTCAACTTGATTTTGAAGGGAGATGTTCAAGGCTCAGTAGAAGCAATTATCGGTTCCCTCAAACAGCTACCGCAGAATGAAGTACAACTAAGAATCCTGCTCTCTGGGGCTGGGGAAATCACTGAGGCGGATGTTGACTTAGCGGCGGCAAGTGGTGCTGTGATTATTGGGTTCAATACCACCCTGGCTAACAATGCTCGACAAGCAGCTGACCAAGAGGGCGTTGATGTGCGCGAATACAATATCATCTACAAACTCCTGGATGATATTCAAGGTGCGATGGAAGGTCTCTTAGAGCCAGAGCAGGTTGAAGAATCGCTAGGTCAAGTTGAAGTTCGAGCGGTATTCCCAGTCGGTCGCGGCGCAGTTGCTGGTTGCTACGTGCAGTCCGGTAAGGCTGTTCGCAATTGCAACATCCGAGTAAAGCGCGGTGGCAAAGTGATCTACGAAGGCATCCTGGATTCCCTGAAGCGGATGAAGGAAGATGCCAAGGAAGTTGCTGCAGGCTACGAATGTGGCGTCGGTGTGGATAAGTTCAACGACTGGGCTGAAAGTGACATCATTGAAACCTTCAAGATGGTGACTAAGCGACGGACTCTCTCAGCGACTTAGGAATAGGGATTAGGAGATAGGGGCTAGTAAAGGAAAAGGGAATAGTGAAATAACAATCACTTCTAACCTAATTTCATCCTTTAAACAAAGTAGCCCCTATCTTTATGCCCTTCTGCCCTAACCCTTAGCTCCCACCCTTAACTTATTTATGCGTTCTTTCTGGACTGAACCTTTCTTGTGGATTCATCTAGCTGGCTTGGCGGCAGTGCCGTTGGCTTTAGAATTTGTGTGGTTGGGACTGGCAGTGGGTGACCCCATCTTGCCAGTCTGGCTTGAATTTCTGCTAGTAGCAGCTATTGGAATTGGGCCAGTCCTGTGGATGCAGCTAACTCGCCCCTTCGACATTTTCAGTATCCTAGTCTTGGCGATGAAGCCAGAACAGTTAACTCAAGAGCAGCGACGCCTCTTGAGCTTGTTTAGAACGAAGACTAACCCAGTGGTAACTATTGGTGCTGCTGTGTTTATGCTTTGGGTACTGTGGCAAATTTATCGAGTTGCCCCTGTAGCGGCAGCTGTTGCTCCCTTGGCATCAAAATGGCGCATTGCTGGACTACTAGGGGCAGGATTGGCATTTCTTGCTAGCAATTTATTCTTACAAGTACCGTTAAGTGTTGTCCAAGTCCTGCTAACTAGCGAGTCGGAGTTTGGCGCGACAGAACCTTATCCGCTAGAAAAAACTCCCCAGGATTTTACGATACCAGGGGTACGGGTGAATAGAATTTTGCCGCCGATGATAACCGAGTCAGCCGCTTCCAGGGGATCGGTTCCACAGGTGTCTGCTGAGGAGAAATGACCCAGCTTAGATGGAGGTTAGGTGGAAAAGAGCACAGTTAAGAAAATTTAGCATGAGGATGTTTCTTTTCGCACAGTATTAAAAAACTAGCTGCGGTATTTTAAAAGTAAAGCTAAAAATGTAAGGAAAGAAGGGCTTCTCGACTCTTCTTTAGTAGATTTATTTAGGGTATGTAGGATATGACAAGTTCAACGACTTCCGAATCGACGCAATTCTACCAAGACAGCCAAATTTGGGACAACCTCAAGCAAGCGATCGCAACTAGTTCCGGATTTCAGCGCTGGCAGCTAGAACATCAAGTGGGTGAGCAACTTCAGGAATATAACTTGGATATCCGAGTTCGTCGTTATCTGCGCGAAACCTTAGAAACTCTAGCTTACTAAAAGCGTGTGGAGGGTGCTTTTGCTTAAAATCCGAGATTTGGCAGACGCCCAAACAAACCGCGAATTT